>JBHJHJ010000050.1:0-15348 GCA_050330955.1 Elainellaceae cyanobacterium
TATTTTATTGCTGTTTTCTAACCGTTTATCCACTTATGGGGCGTTTTCTCATATGTATAAAACCCCACTTCCAAAATGTTTTTGGTTTATGAGGCGTCGAGGTATGGGAGCAAGCTGTAGAGAAACCAGCCAAAGAATCCAGCCGAAAGCGTTAACAGCGCCAGCAACGAGGCCGCATACCTCACTGAAACGTCCAGATCGCGCAGGAATTGCTGCATTGCCCAACGCCCATAGACCAGCAGGTATAGCCAAACCATTGACCCAAGCCAGATCACAATGAGCGACGCGGCCCATAGGCGCGCGTTGGTGTGGGGCAGGGCTGCGTCTAGAGCAGCCGGCCAGGACTTTTTCAGCGTTGCCAGGGACATCGCTAAAATGAGGCCAAAGTTGGCCAGGGCAATGCCGTCTCCCCCAACTTGGCATAAGTGGATGACAATGCCAGCGGCTCCAGCCCAGCCGTACCAAGGCAAGGCAAAAGCCGCCATCAGCCACCCTCCCCCCGCAGCACTGGTCCAAACGACGCATAGGCTCGCTAAGGGGAGCAGGGGTCTAACGGTGTGTTTGAGTAGTGAATTTGGCACGGCGATCGCTTGTGCGAGAAGACTGGCTCTAGCGTTCCCCAAAAGAGCCTAGCGCTGCCGGCAAAACCGCAAAATTCTCCAGACTTACCAGCCCCAAGTGCCAGCGCTGCCCTTGAACGGTCCCACAATGTCTGAGGTGATCCAGCCGCCGTAGAAGTCCCCCGGCTGAGCCTGGACCCGCTCGTCGCCCAGATAGCAGGCTTCCATTCGGCTAGGGTAAACGGCGATGTAGTCTTTGATGGCAGCAAACGCCTCGGTGGGGTCGGGGTAGTACCAGGCGACTTCCTCAGCCGTGCGATCGCCCACAGCGATGGTGTAATAAGCCGCAACGCCCTTCCACTCGCAAAAGCTGCGACGGGACGCGGGCTGAAAGCACGCCGTCTTCACGTCTTCCGGCGGCACGTAGTATACAGGCGGGTGGCTCGTTTCCAGCACCCGCATGGCCTGCTGGCTGTCAACAATGGTTTCGCCATTGAACACCACGCGCACCCGCTTGGATGCGGGCTCCAGTCTGGGGGGACGGGGATAGTCCCAAACGGATTCTTGGCCGGGTGCGGGTTCGATGCGCTGGGGGTGCATGGGCGGCTCTCTTAACGCGGGTTCTGCTAACCCCACCTAGTATAGCGAGACTGACTGCTGCAAAACGGGGCTGTTAGCGATCGCTATTTAAGGTGCGAATCCGCCGGGACAGCAGCCGAATGATGTTAATGGCAATTTCAGGGGTTTCGTCGATGGCTTCGTAGAGCTGCTGCTGGGTGAGCAGAAGGCAGTCGCAGGCCTGTAGGGTGGTGATGGAGGCGGAGCGGGGCTCGGCATCAAACACCGCCATCTCACCAAAGCAGGCCCCCTGACCGAGCTGAGCCAAGACGCGATCGCGGATGTGCACCTTTACTTCACCTGACACCACAATATAGAGCGATCGCCCCTCTTGCCCCTGATCAAAAATAGTGTGTCCTGACGGAAACCCCACCTCATCCATCACAGATGCCAGCCGCACGAGAAAATCATCTCGTAGCTCTTTAAATAGAGGGACCTCACGAATGAAGAGGAGTCGGTCAATACTGGCTAGCATGGCGGGCTTAGTTTAGCGCGATGGATGGAGATAGCGTACCCAGAGGGGCGGCGGAATAAAAGGGGTAGACCTTGGCCGAAATAGGGCGATGCAAACAGATCGGAACTAAACTAGCTTAAGGCCAGTCGACGAACAAATTCATCGTCAGCGCGTGCTGACCGTCGTCAGTTGGGTATGTAAAGAAGAGGTGTAGGCCGTTCATTCGGCAGACGTGCTTCCCCGTCGCCTTACGCTCTCAATCGCTGTTGTCGGTTATAGACCTGTATGCTCACGCTGTTGTCCGCCTTGTCAATGCTGCTTGCACAGACCGTTGCAGCCCCGCCCCGCTTACCTGAATCCACATCCCCCCGTCCAGTATCCCGTCAGCAGGTGGTGCGTCCCTTACCAGACGAGCTTGATGCTGTCCCTGTATTCAACAGCAACAGCCCCGAACTGGTGCTGTCCGAGGGGATTTTGCTGTCGACTTTTCCGCCCGAGGGCATGGCGGTGCCCTCCGCTCACCTGGACTTCGCCTTCCGCGATCGCTTCGATATCTTCACCCACCACATTGCCCGGGGCCGTACCCCAGACGATAGGCGGACGCTGTTTTTGGGCGTGATGCTCTACAATCCTGGCGATCGCCCGGTGTCGGTAGAACTCCTGCAGGGCGTGAGCTACCTTACCAACGAGGCGCCCTACCTGGATTTGCCGGCCTATATTGCCAATCCCTACGGCACCATATATGCCGGGCCAGGAAGCCGGACGATGAACGATATGCTGCGGGGAATTCGGCAGTCGCATTTTCCCTCCAGGATTACCATTCCTCCCGGCTATACGCACCTGCTGGTAAACGCTCCTATTCCGCTGCGGCGGCTCACGGTGCCCACCGACGGCACGTTGATGCCAGGGCGGCTGATTCCCACTCCACCTAAACTGGCCCCCAGCGGCATCGATGGTTCACCTACGGATGTGGCTTTGCTGCGGCCTAAACCGCCGGTCAGCCGAGCCCTGCCTACCAATGGGCGCTCGTCCCTGATGTATTTGTCCAGCGACGGCCCAGTGCACGTGGCCAGCATGGCCATGTATGCCCCCACGACCGCTAGCGGCAGCGAACGGGTGCCGACCCTGTCTGAATGGCAGCAGCTTTTGCTCACTCAGGGTTTGGCGGGTCCTAGGGACTATCCCCCCACGCCCCCGAGCGCGCAGCAGTTTAGCCGCTTTTTCTACGGTCGGGTAGCCGGTGTGGCCCAAGGTTCCCAGTGGTCAACGACCCTGACGGATAACGGCAACAGTACGCTGCAAATTCCTGAACCGGGGGATTATTTGTCCTACGTGCTCAGCACGGTGGACCACAACACTTTCGGCACAGATCAGATTCAAAGTGCCCCTATCTTAGCCCGCTACCCCGATACGGCTTACCGGGCCCACGGGAACTACGGCGTCCGGTACGACCTGTCTCTCCCGCTGATCAACTCCAGCGATCGCACCCAAACGGTGGCCATTTCTATTGAAACGCCGGTGCAAGATGAATCGTCCCCTGATACCCTCAACTTTTTCACCCCGCCTCAGGACCGTATCTTCTTCCGGGGCACGGTGCGCTTCCGCTACACCGACGACTGGAACCGCCAGCAGACGCGCTATTTCCACCTCGTTCAGCGCCAGGGCCAGATGGGAGAACCCCTGGTGACGCTGCGGCTGCCACCGCAAACGCGCCGCAGCGTCCAGGTTGAGTTTCTCTATCCCCCCGATGCCACCCCACCTCAGGTGTTGACGGTCCATACGGTGGACGGCGATCCCATTGCGGCATCCACAGGACGGCCCTAGCGGACACTTTCCACCTCGGAGTTGCGGAACTTCCACGCCTCGCCCAGCAGGCGCACCCAGTTGCGCTGCACCTGCTTAGGGGTGCAGTTGAGAACTTTGGCAATCTCGCGGTCGGTGGGTAGTCCGCCGTCGCGATCGCGAATTTGCTGGCGCTTGAGGTGAAGAAGCTGTCGCTGCTGGGGTTTGAGCTGGTCAAAAAACAGCTCCCACTGGCTTTCCGATAGGCCGAGGTTTTGGTCAAGGTCAGCCCCAAGCCACTGGTGCACCATTTGCCAGTTGCGCGAGCAGGAGAACTTTTCAACGTGGTATTTGAACCGCTGCTGCAGGTAGTCCCGCTGACGGGGGGTAAGTCCTAGCACCTCATCGATTTCGGGGGCAGATAGGTCCTGCAGCTTCAGGGTGAGGTAGTCGATGCAGTCCTGCTGGTCTTGCTCTCTGAGGTAGGCCATTAGCTCTGTGATCACGCGATCCCGCAAGACGGCTTCGGAGGGATCCACGGCATCGGCCACCATTTGCTCTTTGACCTGCTGCACAATGGGGGAGCGGCTGTACATTTCATCAGCCTCTGAGCGGCCTGACTCCACCGCTGCCTCGAAGTCTAGGGACGTTTCGCTGGGCTGGCGCTGGCAAAAGGCCTGGGCCCGCAGCACCACGAGCTGCTGATTACGCCGACCGGGAAGGGAGATGCGCCGCTTAGCGTACTGCTCCGTGAAGGCCATGTACTCCGACAGCTCGATGCGGGTGCGGGGGCGGTAGGTTTCAGGGAGCTCATTTTCCCGGCGGAAGCTTTTGAGCACCTCGATATAGAATCCTTGCAGGAAGTCCTCAATCATGTTGTAGCGGGCCTGGAAGCCATAGTTGCCGCGACTGGGAGCCACATGACGATAGACCATGGCGCTGAGGCTGCTGTGCAGGTCCACCCGTCCCCGCTCCGAGCCAGTCCGGTAGTACTTGAGGCACTTGGCGACGCGGTGCTGGGCTAGAGTCTGCTGCCAGGAGCGCACCTCGCCAGATTTCTGGATGCGATCGCTCTTGATGCAGATGCGGGCGACTTCTTTGGTCAGGCGGTGCGCAACTGATTTAACGCTGGCGTTGATTGAAGCAACCTCGTGCCGAAATCCTTCGATAATAAACTCATAGAGATGTGAAGTCTCGGCCTCAGCAGGCTGCCCTTCAGGGCGAGTTTCTGTGTTGACGTCGGTTATATCGCCTTTGACAGAATTACGGAGCTTAGCGGAGATGAGATCGTTCTTCTGAGATTGAGTAGTCATGGTGTAAATCCTCTGGTGATGCACGGATGCTTGAACCAGGTCTCAAACCCGTCAGGGCCATTGCGATAAGCCCCTTTCAAGCGCCCACACTTCAGACTGTATGAAATCGCACCAGGACAATGCTGGAGAGCTGTGTCACTCTCTTAAGTAACTTTAATCAAGCCAGCGGAGGCCAAATTTTGGGTGCAGTGTGGGAATTGGCTATATCAGCCAAAAGCCTTGCCAGGGAAAGATTTCGCCTTGAAAAATGCAGCGGCTTTACGGCAATTTCACCCTAGTTCAGCCGCTGCGCTGCGAACCAGTCGAGCAATTGGTTTAGATAATCCGGAATAATTGATGTACACTTTCGACCGGCTGTTTCCCTTACAGATTGAGATTTTATGGCGATCGCCTACTTTGACTGTCCCACCGGAATTGCGGGAGACATGTGTTTGGGGGCCTTGCTCGACGCGGGTCTGCCGTTTGACCACCTAAGCGCCCAGCTCGCCCAGCTCGGCATTCAAGGCGAATACGAGCTGGCGTTAGAAACTGTTCACCGTCAAGGACAGCGAGCAACAAAGCTATGGGTACGGCTACAGTCAGCCGGCTCACCCGCTGATGCCCCGAGTCAGGCTACGGAGCATGAATTTATCCATGGACACAGCCACGGGCCTGGCCATGAGCATAATCACGGGCATAAGCATACCCAAGAGCCGCAGAGTGCCCCAGCCTATCGGCACGTCCCCAGCCGCCACCTGCCCGAAATCCTCCACCTCATTCACCAGGCCAATCTGCCCGCCCGCGTAAAAGCTCAAAGCTCAGCGGTGTTCCAGCGGCTGGCCCAGGCCGAAGCTCAGGTCCACGGCATTCCGCCTGAGCAGGTCCACTTCCATGAAGTGGGGGCAGTGGACGCCATTGTAGATATTGTGGGGACCTGCATCGCGCTGGACTGGTTCGACGTCGATCAGCTGTATTGTTCGGCGCTGCCCACCGGGGGGGGAATGGTCCGGGCGGCTCACGGGCGGCTGCCGGTGCCTGCCCCTGCCGTGCTGCAGCTTTGGCAGCAGCGCCAGGTCCCCGTTTACAGCAACGGTATCCAGCGGGAGCTGGTGACGCCGACGGGGGCTGCCCTGGCAGTGGCCCTAGCGGCGGAATTTGGCCCACCCCCGCCAATGGCGCTTCGGCAAGTGGGCCTTGGCGCGGGGGCTGCCGAGCTGCCGATCCCCAATGCCCTCAGGGTGTGGATTGGGGACGAAAGTAGCACAGCAGCGTCTCAAGGGGAAATCTTTCAGGGAGCGCTACCCCTGCCTACTCTGGGTCAGATAGAACCAGTCGCCGTCCTTGAGACCCAGGTGGACGACCTCAACCCGCAGGTGATTGGCTATCTATTTGAGCGGCTGCTGACCGCCGGAGCCTTGGATGTCTTTACCCAGGCCGTCGGCATGAAAAAGAGCCGTCCTGGAATTCTAATCACCGTGATTTGTCGGAGCGATCGCGTCACGGTTTGCGAGGAAATTTTATTTCAGGAGACCTCAACCCTGGGCATTCGCCGCCGCCCGCAGCAGCGTATCGCCCTGGATCGTAGCATTGAGACTGTAGCAACGCCCTACGGCCCGGTGCGCGTCAAGGTGGCTCGCTCCGAACCCAACGGCGCTGTCGTCAATGCCCAGCCAGAGTACGAAGACTGCGCTAATCTTGCCCGCACCCACAACCTAGCCCTGCAAGCGATCCAAAAGCAGACCCTATTGAGCTGGACCGCCCAAACCTCGGTTGACTTGCCTTAGTTAGGAGCGCTAGCCTACCGCAAAGCTGGCTTCAACTGCTTACATAGCCTAAGCTCGGTGCCCTTAGAATTCCACTGCACGTGGTCAAAAACCTGATGCAGGATATACAGTCCGCGACCACACTCACCCTGCTCACCGGGCATCTCCCGGCAACACTGCTTAAAATCGCTTGACGAAGTCTGGAAGCCGCTGCCCTGATCGGATATAATCCACCAATATTCGTGATCGAAGAAGAAAAACTGAACGATGACCGTCTTGCTGGGATCAAGCTTGTTGCCGTGCTTTGCCGCGTTGACTAGCGCCTCCTGAAGGCCTAGTCTGACCTCGCATCGGTGGCGAGGAGACACTTCTGCTAGCAGCAGATCTAAAATCGGGCAAAGGTGAAGAGTTGAAGCAAAGCTTATGGTTCCATACTTACGGCCCAAAGTTGGACGCATTGCAACTGCAATCACGCTAGAACCTCACCGCTACGATAAATTTCTTCGGACGCTTTAATCAGTCTGGCTTAAGCACCTGATTAATCGACCTGAACTAGACTGAATAAAGTTTTCAGCCTATACCTATATTAACACGGTCATTTGGGTAGGCTCCACAATCCCGCTATTCGTATTGCGGCTCGCCTGTTGTAGCCTTGCTAACCCATTGGAGACAAATGCTTTAAGATCGGCATCAGGTTAATTTAATCTCGTGCGTAAGTAGATGGCCCAAAGTTTTCGATGCCATGCCAACGGCACAATGGGGGCTGTAGCGATTGATGGCTACGTTTACTTGTGGCTGCCTACTTATAACATCACTTTGCTGAGATATCGCCGCCGCGCAGCGGGCACCGTTCAACCTCTAAGCCAATACCTCTAAGTCAGCATATTAACCATGACACCAGAACACCAGCGGCTCGATGAATCCAGACAGCGGCTTGTCCATTGGAAGCACTGGGGGCCATACCTTAGTGAGCGCCAGTGGGGCACGGTGCGGGAAGATTATAGTCCCCACGGCTCCGCTTGGGACTACTTCCCCCATGATCAGGCCAGGTCCCGGGCTTACCGCTGGGGTGAGGACGGTATCTTAGGGATTTCTGACACCCATCAGCAGCTCTGCTTTGCTATTGCCCTTTGGAATGGCGAGGATCCCATCCTCAAAGAGCGGCTCTATGGCTTGACAGGCCCCCAGGGGAACCACGGTGAAGACGTTAAAGAATATTATTTCTACCTCGACAGCACCCCAACCCATTCCTATATGAAGGGGCTGTATAAGTATCCCCAGCGCGAGTTTCCCTATGACGACTTGCTTGCCGAAAATCAGCGGCGGGGGCGCGAGGGCATGGAGTATGAGCTGCTGGACACGGGCGTATTTGACGAGAATCGCTACTACGATGTGCTGGTGGAGTATGCCAAAGACACCGTGGAGGACATTTCGATCCGCATCACGGTGACTAACCGAGGCCCCGAAACCCACACCCTGCACCTGCTGCCCACCCTCTGGTTCCGCAATGTCTGGTCCTGGGGCCACGACACTGAAAAGCCGCGCCTCAAGGTGGCTAGCCAGTGCGATCGCTTCACCACCTTAGAGGCCACCCACTACGACGTCGGCACCCGCTGGCTGCACTGTGACGGCACGCCGCCGCTGCTGTTCACGGAAAACGAGACCAACTTTCAGCGGCTGTTTGACACTGAGAACGGGTCACCCTATGTCAAAGATGGCATTAACGACTACATTGTCGACGCCAATGAGAAAGCTATTAACCACAACAATTTAGGAACGAAAGTTTCACCCTACTACAAGCTCACCCTAGACGCAGGGGCGTCCCACACGATATACCTGCGGCTGACCGACCGCGAAGATCTAGCCGAGCCGCTAGGGGATGCGGTCCGCGATATTTTTGCAGCGCGTCAGGCGGAGGCCGATTCGTTTTATCGCACCATCACGCCTGACTCGGTGAGAGGCGAACTGGAAAATATCCAGCGCCAAGCCTTTGCCGGGCTGATGTGGACTAAGCAGTGCTACCTCTACGTGATTGAGGACTGGCTGGATGGGGACCCGGCCATGCCCGAGCCTCCTGATCTCCGGGATAAGGGCCGCAACAGCGAGTGGGTCCACCTCCACGCCGACGACATTATTTCTATGCCCGATAAGTGGGAGTATCCCTGGTTCGCCGCCTGGGATCTCGCCTTTCACTGCCTCCCCATCGCCCTAATCGACCCCGAGTTTGCCAAAGAGCAGCTCGATATCATGACCCGGGAGTGGTACATGCACCCCAATGGTCAGCTTCCCGCCTACGAGTGGGCATTTGGGGACGTGAACCCGCCGGTGCACGCTTGGGCCACCTGGCGGGTCTATAAGATCGCACAAAAGGCAGCAAAAGAGGGCGTTGGCGGAGCCTCTGCTGAAAAGCAGAATCGCCAGTTTCTAGAGCGGGTGTTTCAAAAGCTGCTGCTTAACTTCACCTGGTGGGTCAACCGCAAAGACGCCCAGGGCAACAATGTCTTCGAGGGTGGCTTCCTCGGTTTAGACAACATTGGGGTGTTCGACCGCAGCGCTCCCCTGCCCACGGGCGGCTTCATTGAGCAGGCTGACGGCACCAGCTGGATGGGTATGTTCTGTCTCAACATGCTCACCATTGCCCTAGAGCTAGCCCTGGAGAACCCGGTATACGAAGATATGGCCACCAAGTTCTTTGAGCACTTCCTTTACATCGCTGACGCCATGAACCACGTGGGCGGTGAGGGAAGTCAACTCTGGGACGAGGAGGACGGTTTCTATTATGACGTGCTTAACCTGCCTAATGGCGGCAAGGTACCGCTAAAGATCCGCTCCATGGTAGGCCTGATCCCGCTATTCGCCATCGCTATCTTAGAGCCTGAGACCCTGGAAAAGTTGCCCAACTTCAAGGAGCGCCTAGAGTGGTTTATTGAGCATCGCCCCGGCCTGAAGGTCAACGTGGCCTGTATGGAGAGCAAGGGGCAAAAGGCGCGTCGTCTGCTGGCGCTGACCTATCTATCGCCCCACAAGTATGTGGAGAGCGATCGCTTCCGCCGGGTGCTGAGCAAGATGCTAGACGAAGATGAATTTTTCGGAGACTATGGCATCCGGTCTTTGTCGCGCTATCATGCCCAACACCCCTATGAGTTCAACGTCAATGGCACCACCCACCGAGTGGCTTACGAGCCGGCTGAATCTAGCTCAGGGCTGTTTGGCGGCAACTCCAACTGGCGTGGCCCTGTGTGGTTTCCGGTAAACTACCTATTGATTGAGTCCCTGCAGAAGTTCCATTTCTATGCGGGGGATGACTACAAGGTGGAGTGCCCCGTGGGATCGGGGAACTGGCTGACCCTGTGGGAGGTGGCCACAGAGATGTCCCGACGACTGATTAAGATCTTTACGCCGGATGAGTCTGGCCGTCGCCCCACCTACGGGGGCATTGAGGCGCTTCAGTTCGATCCCCACTGGAAGGACCTAGTGCTGTTTCATGAGTACTTTCATGGGGACAACGGGGCTGGCATCGGGGCTGGCCACCAGACGGGGTGGACGGCGCTGGTGGCGAAGCTCATTCAGCAGTACTGCGAGTACACGCTGGACTAGGGCTACGCCTAAGCTGCATTCGATGGCCGTTACCGATGTCCTTCAGGAACTTGAGCAACCGGACCAACACAATATGATGGAAGGTACGGCGCCAGCAAGGCAAGCCCTTGCCGCCGACCCCATCGTTTTACCCTACCCCATGCTCTCAACCATTAAAGACATTGCCAGCAGCCTCACCCCGCGCCTAGTTGAAATTCGTCATCACCTGCACAGCCACCCTGAACTCAGCGGTCAAGAGTATAAAACCGCGGCCTATGTGGCTGGCGTATTGTCGTCCTGCGGGCTGCAGGTACAAGAGCTGGTGGGTAAAACGGGCGTTGTCGGCGAAATTGCCCGGCAGGACGATGAGCGCTGGCTGGCGATTCGCACCGATATGGACGCGTTGCCCATTCAAGAGCGCACAGAGCTGCCGTTTGCCTCCCACCAGCCTGGCATCATGCACGCTTGTGGCCACGATGTGCATACCACGGTGGGGTTAGGGACGGCGATGGTGCTGGCTCAAATCGCCGAAGATTTGCCCGGCTCCACCCGCTTTCTATTCCAGCCCGCCGAAGAGACGGCTCAGGGCGCATCCTGGATGATTCGGGACAGCGTTTTAGATCGCATCAGCGCCATCTTTGGTCTGCACACCTTCCCTTCCATTGCCTCGGGGGTGATTGGCATTCGCTACGGGGCGCTGACGGCGGCGGCGGACGACATCGAGGTGACTATCCAGGGAGAATCTGGGCACGGGGCACGGCCCCACGAAGCCAAGGATGCCGTCTGGATCGCTGCCCAAGTGGTGACGACACTGCAGCAGGCCATCAGCCGCACCCAAAATCCCCTGAGGCCTATTGTGCTCACCTTTGGCCAAATTAGCGGCGGGCGGGCACCCAACGTGATTGCAGACCAGGTGAAGCTCACCGGCACGGTGCGATCGCTCCACCCAGAAACCAGCGCCTCGCTGCCCCAGTGGATTGAGGGCATTGTGGCAGGGGTGTGCGCCACCTACGGCGTGGACTACAAAATCACCTACCGCAAGGGGGTGCCGTCGGTGCAAAACGACTATTTCTTAACCCAGATTACGGAGGCGTCGGCCCGCGAGGCCTGGGGGGATGACGGCGTGCTGATGCTGGCGGAGCCGTCCCTGGGGGCGGAGGATTTTGCAATGTACCTGGACCACGTTCCTGGCACGATGTTTCGTCTAGGGGTAGGATTTAGCGATCGCCCAAACTACCCGCTGCATCACCCCAAGTTTGAGGTGAACGAGAATGCGATCGTCACTGGGGTCGTGACCATGGCCTACGCGGCGTGGAAGTACTGGCAGATGCGGTAAGGGCAGCGCCATATCCCTTTCAGAATCCATGCCCCTAGTCCCTAGCGCTAGTCACCGCAGTAGGCAATCAGGTCAATTTCCACGTCGCCATATGCTGCCAGCGCGGTCACCCCCACAGTGGTTCGCCCCGGCAGTGCTCCTTCCTCAAAGTAAGAGGCGTAGATTTTATTCACGGGGTCGTAGAAGCGGAAATCGGTGACGAAAATGCGCGCCATAGTCACCCGGTTGAAGTCTGAGCCAGCGTGCTGCAGCACTAACTTTAAGTTCTCCATCACGCGGATAGTCTGGCTTTCGATGCTGCCTCGAATGACTTTCCCCGTTCGGGGATCCTCGGCAAGTTGGCCAGTCACAAACAAGAAGTCTCCGGCGCGCACCGCATGGGAATAGGGGGCAACCGATGGGAGAATTTCGTCGGGTTGGTTGATGCGCTCAAACATGGCGTTTTTAAGGACTGCCTTCTAGGTGAACGGGCTCGTTTCGACCTTATTTATATCACTTATGCATCGCTGCTCTATCATTATTCCTACACTCAACGAAGAAATCTGTATCGGCCAGACTTTAGCTGCCTTGACTCAGCTTCAGCCACTCCCCCTCGAAATTATTGTGGTGGATGGCGGCAGTGTAGACGATACAAAAGTGGCGATCGCCCAACAAGTAAAGTGCGCTTCTATTCCCATTGAGCTTATAGAGACCTTTCCTGGGCGCGCCGTCCAGATGAACGCCGGAGCTGCCGTCGCCAAAGGGGATGCGCTCTGCTTCCTCCATGCCGACACGGGGGTTCCGCCCGACGTGGTGTGGCTGATTGACCATGTGCTGCAGGAGGCGGGGGTTGCAGGTGGGGGGTTTATCTCGCTGATGCAGGGGCAAGCAACAACGCGCTGGGGCACTTCACTCCACAATTACCTGAAGACCTTTTACGCGCCGCTGCTGTTTCGGCCCCATTTGTTTTTGCGTGGCCTACGGCTGCTGTTTGGAGACCAGGTGATGTTCTGCCGCAGATCGGCGTTTTTAGCCTGCGGTGGCTTTGACCCAGCGATGCCGATTATGGAAGACGGGGATTTGTGCCGCCGGCTCGTACGGCAGGGGCGCCTTCGGCTGGTAAATCGAGTAGTTTATTCCAGCGATCGCCGAGTGGCCAAGTGGGGGCCGCTGCGGGCAAACCTGATTTTTTTGATGATTGGCTTTTTGTGGGGCTTTGGCGCGCCGGCGCACTGGCTGAAGCAGCTGTATAAAGATGTGCGCTGACCCGAGTAATTGGCCAGCGCTACACTAATCTAAAGCAGCAGATAGTCCATCGAGATGTGGGCTACCTTACTCCTCAATGGTAAGCATTACAGAGTATGGACTTTGTCACTTACCCCTTCGATTCTCCTAAGGAAGTATGCCTTAAGCTACTGACTAAAATGGAGTAATGGAAATGGGCGTATCAGATAATTGAGCACTAACGGGCGGAACAAATGTAAAAGTGCCTTGTGATACGGAGCTAGGTGCCGCTTTATAAGTGATACTCTCGCTGGTAATCATGCTGAAATCTTCAGACCGGCCCAATACGCGGACGTTGTCTATTAACGATGTTTCTGGGTTAACAAGCAGTACCACATTGAATGCGTTCGACAGATTGGATATCGTGAATGTCGTATACTGAACTCCATTTAAGGCTTCTGCACCAATTGTGATACCGCCACTTTCTAAGCCGGCTTTGAATGATGAGAGCATGACTTCATTTTGAATAAGCTCATCTTCAGGAATGCGCAAGAAAAGCTCAGCAGATTCTGCATTATTTACAAAATCAAACCCATCTAGAAACCCGAATAGGAACCGGGGAAATGACCCAGTGAGGAAATTTGCGCTGTAGGTATTATCGAACTCGCTGCGGGACATGACGGAGTACGCGTCTCCGCCTACATCGTAAATCCAAACTTGTTGGCCATCGGAAGTGACGATATATCGATTGGTTGATACACCCTCAGAATTCATGAACTGAATAGCGGATTGAAACCGATTGGGCCGTTCGATTATGGTTTGAATTTGAGCATCAAATTCAGTGTCGAATGTCGCACTATCTATAGCGACTGAAAAGTCGGATTCTAAGGAATAGATATTGGTGGCCAAAAGGTTACGAATGAGTCGAATAAAGCTGACCACCTCTGTGAGGGACTGCGGACGGTTATCTTGTTGCTTAATCGAGATTTGAGGTTCTGCTCCAAGTTGGGAGGCAGCACTAATATCGCCAGCGATCAACGCTATAAGTAAAGCTACAGGGATGGTGTATGCAAAGGTCATAGACTCGCTCTCAAGGTTTTGTCTTCGTACATTTTATATGTGGACAAAGGCTTGCCAGTCGCAATCCACTGCAATAAAAAACCCTGCTGCAGTGCAGCAGGGAAAAGCGATAGAGCAAGCAGCGCTCGCCCTAAAACAGGCAAACTCTAGTCCAGATCAGGCATCGAGAGCACAGGCTCAGTCTCACGCACAATGCCCTTCTCAAAGCCAGCCACAGCGGCGCGAGCGCGGCCCGCATGCCACAGGTGACCAATTAGGAAGAAGAAGGCCAGAATGAAGTGAGAACCAGCCAGCCACTGACGCAAGTTCACGTAGTTGATGGAGTTCGGCTCGGTAATGACGCCACCCACAGAGTTGATGGAGGCCAAAGGAGCGTGAGTCATGTACTCAGCCGCGCGGCGAATCTGCCAGGGCTGAATGTCGCTGCGGATCTTGTCGAGGTCAAGACCGTTGGGTCCCCGTAGGGGCTCCAGCCAAGGACCGCGGAAATCCCAGAAGCGCATGGTCTCACCACCGAAGATGATCTCACCGGTCGGAGAGCGCATCAGGTACTTACCTAGACCAGTCGGACCCTGTGCAGAACCGACGTTGGCACCCAAGCGCTGGTCACGCACCATGAAGGTGAAGGCCTGAGCCTGAGAAGCCTCAGAACTCGTAGGACCATAGAACTCACTGGGGTATGCGGTGTTGTTGAACCACACATACGTCGCAGCAATGAAGCCCATCAGAGATAGGGCACCTAGGCTATAGGAAAGGTAAGCTTCGCCGGACCAAACAAAGGCACGACGCGCCCAAGCAAAAGGCTTGGTGAGAATGTGCCATACGCCGCCAGCAATACAGATAAGACCAACCCAGATGTGGCCACCGATGATGTCTTCCATGTTGTCGACACCGATGATCCAACCCTCACCGCCAAAGGGAGCCTTGACCAAGTAGCCAAAGATCACCGCCGGATTCAGCGTTGGGTTAGTGATGACGCGCACGTCACCACCACCGGGTGCCCAAGTGTCATACACACCACCGAAGAACATCGCTTTCAGCACCAGCAGGAATGCACCACCGCCCAAAAGCAGCAGGTGAATACCGATGATGGTGGTCATCTTGTTCTTGTCTTTCCAGTCGTAGCCAAAGAACGCAGAGTACTCCTCAAGCGTTTCAGGGCCGCGAACGGCGTGATAAATTCCGCCGAGACCAAGCACAGCAGACGAAATCAGGTGAAGCACACCTACCACAAAGTAGGGGAAGGTGTTGATCACTTCACCACCAGGGCCTACGCCCCAGCCTTGGGTCGCTAGGTGAGGCAGCAGGATTAGACCCTGCTCATACATCGGCTTCTCAGGAACGAAGTGAGCGACCTCAAACAGGGTCATCGCACCCGCCCAGAAGACAATCAGACCTGCGTGAGCGACGTGAGCGCCCAGCAGCTTACCAGACAAGTTAATCAGTCGCGCGTTTCCAGACCACCAAGCAAAGCCAGTGGTCTCTAGATCGCGACCGCCAATGAAATCATTATTATTAGAGAGCGTTACCACGGGGTAGAACCTCCTCAGGGAATACAAACTGCTCATGCGGCTGGTCTTGCACCGCCATCCACGCACGGATACCTTCGTTCAGCAAGATGTTCTTCGTGTAGAACGTCTCAAACTCAGGGTCCTCCGCCGCTCGAATCTCCTGCGACGTGAAG
>JBHJHJ010000051.1:0-8722 GCA_050330955.1 Elainellaceae cyanobacterium
ATCTGCTCTTGATTGCTCTCACCCCCGATATCTTCTGTACCGAAGCTGCTTACGGTGATTACGGCCCCGTCGCTAACATCGAGCCTTGAGGAAGGTCTCAGGGCGGTAATTCCGCTGTCTTCTATCGTCACCCCGCCAATCACCAGCACGCTGCCACCACGTCCGCGGCCTCCGACGTCGACGCCGCTAAAAACTGCGCTAGGCAGACCGTTGTCACTGACGCCATTAAAGCTCACATCATCAGCCACAATAAAGACATCGCCGGCAGTGAAGACTTCTCCCGCGAGCGTACCTCTCCTACCGCCTGTACTAGTAATCAGCTGGGAACCGTCAGTCGCAGAGAAAGTTGCCGTAGGACGAATAATAAACCGATCATCATTTGAATTGTCGATGTCTCCCACGAAGATAGTGCCGCCATTGCCGGCAGCATCGGGGCCAATGCTGCTGAAAAGGGCAGCCTCGTTGTCAAGCTCAACGGATTCGGTGACGTCAATTAGAATGTCTCCAGCGTTGCCAACGCCACCACTATTGACTTGGGTTTGTAGCTGGGCACTGTCAGTCACTGAGAACATCCTGCTGTCGATACTGATGCTACCGCTATCTCCGCGGGCGTCCGCCTCAACAGTTGTAAAAATAGTCGCGCCATTGTCAACTTGAACCGAGTCCAGTGCGGTCAAAAACACATCGCCCGCGTCCCCTTGAAAGAAGGTGCTGCTACTGATTTGAGCTTGATCAGTGACGACAATCCTAGAGCTACTTTGAAAGTCAATCAATCCAGCATCTGCTTGGTTAAAGGTGTCGCTAGAAACCCTAGTGCCTTCTCCACGGACTGTAACGCGATCGCTAGCTCGAATCAGAATTTGACCCGCTTCCTGCTCATCCGAGAATAGGCCGCCTGTAAATTCAGCATTCTCATTATCTGTCCTAACTTGAGAAGCGCCCCTAATTTGAACTTGGTTGGGAACCAGGCTGTCTAGGTCGGGTAGCAGCGTTTCTCCAAGTAAAATCGAACCTAGGTTTCCCTCGCTTAAAATCTCGCCCTGCTGCGTGATGCGGATGTCCTCAGAAGCCCCGACAAAAATTATGCCGGCAAGCCCAGTTCCAGAGTTTGTGGAAACCACTCTAGCGTTACGGAGATTAAATGAGCCGGAAGTCGCTGCTAAACCAACAAAACTTTGATTAGCCGTATCGCTGTTGCTGTTTTGTTGTTCGCTGTTGATTTCTGCACCATTGGCAATATTGATTGCGTTGGCGATTGCAATGATGTCTCCGCTCAACGCGCTCTCTGGTAGATCTGCCGCATCTGAAACCTCCGAGCGGGCCTGCAATCCGCTGGGAGCAACAATATCGTCAAGCGAGTCGATATTGACCACGCTCGTTGACGCTGACACTGAGTCGACAATAGAGAGGGCGTTCTCTAAAGCGATACTTGTCGTCATATCTGGGTCGCTCTCGATGCCGGCTTCCATATTTTGCTCATCGATCTCCTCAGCAAGGATTAGAGCTACGTCTAGAAGTCGGATGCCTAACTCTGGGTCAACGCCTCGAATATTGATTGTCCCAGTCGCGTTAACGGTAACATCCCCGGCATTACCCGCTCCAAAAGAGGCTGCAAGAATTTGTCCTCCTCTCAGTAAATCTAAGTTGTCTACATTGATAGTCGCGTTACCGCCATCACCGTCGGAGCGGCTTCTAATACCGATTACGCCACTATTTCGAACGGTTAGGTCACTAGCCGTGACGTCGATGTTGCCGCCCATCCCCGTTGTCCTCAGGATCGTTCCGTCAAGGAGGTTGACGTTTTCAGTCGAGGCAAACAAGCCACTGGAAAATCCCCCTGCACGTCCGTCGGGCAACTCCGAGGGCGCAACCCCTGAGATGAATACTGATGAGGGAGCGTCAGGATCAAGGGGTTCAATGATAATATCGCCTGCACGACCCGTTGCCGGGAGCCCAGGCTGCGAACTAAATCCAGCTACAGTCAAGCTGGTAATCTCAGCGCCGCCGGTTAGGCGTAGGTCCTGCGAGCGAACTATCACCCCTTGACCGTCGTTGTTGCCTCTTGTGGTCGCGTCAATATTAGCAAGGCTCGATAATCTGACGGTTGGCGATTCTATGGCGATCTGTCCGGCAGAGCCAAATCCAAACACATCTGAGGCCTGGATACCGCTATTGGGCCTGACTGGGTCAACCGTTCGCTGAGCAAGCTGAAAACTACGTTGAGCAGCAGCATCTCGATTTGAGTCGCTGTCAGCTTCAAAGGCAGCATCCTGTATACTCTCGAAGCGATCGCTATAGGTCTCGTCGTATCCCGAAATAGAGAGAAATTCGCTAGCATTGACCTCGATATTGCCCGCTTGCCCGACGTTGCTCTCGGCTGCTCCGGGTTGACCCAACAGCAGCGATGCCGTCAGAATTTGACCACCGTTGGTGATGACAACGCGCTCGGCGCTGACGCTGATATCTTGACTGCTGCCCACTGAGCGCGTCCGGGCGCTGATGACGCCGCCGTCGGCGATCGCCAGCGTCCCAATCCGAGCCTCGTCGGTTCCAATGGTGATGAAGCCGCCATTGCCAGTGGCATCGTCCTCGGTTGTGGCGAACAGGCCGCTGGAGAACCCACCATTAGCCCGCAGCGCAGGGGAACCGTCTGGTTCGAGCACGGGATTCCCATCAGCGTTAAGAATAGGCTCCACTTCCGTGAATGGGGCAACGCCTGATATTTCGATTGAGGAGGGGGATTGAGGATTGAGGGGAAGCACTGTAATGTCGCCGCCTGGCCCAGCCCCAAACGTGCGCGTTAATATCTCAGCACCTTCGAGCAAGCGCAGCTGCTGAGCCTCAATTTCAATGTTGCCACCGGCTCCTGAACCAACAGTATCCGCAGCGATGAATGTTGACAGCCCTTGAGACCGCCGAGCAACAACTTCGTTCGCCTGCAGAAACACATCTCCCGCACGGAAATTCTGGGTCACGACGCTGACATTGTTTGCCGTCAAGATCCGGCTATTGTCGAGCAAGATAGTCGATGGATTTGAGTTGCTTCCGATTAGGACTCGACCGAAAACACCGCGAGCCGACACATCGCTATTATTTAAAATGTCAATGCGATCGCTAGCGTCTAGAAAAATATCTCCGGCAAATTCGCTGCCAGAGTTCTCTGCAGTAATCAAAGCTTGATTGAGCTGCACCGATCCAGTCAACGAACTGACGCTAATGGTACTAAAATCGGGGACGACACTATTGGTGCTATCTGAACTAATCCCACTGAAGGGTTGAAGCAGAACATCACCTCCGGCCTCAAGTGAGACAACCCCGCCGACTTGCCCAACTGAGTTGATACCTGTAAATTGGCTTGGCTCCCCGGCCTCAAAGGTGATGGTGCCATTGGATAAGAGCGTCACATCGCCTCCAGCGGCAAACGTTCCATCCCCTAAGTCTAGATATTCCGGCACAGCGGCAGGATCTGCAATTACGGCATCTAGGTTAAGCGGTATGGCTTCAGCGCGAACCGTACCTCTAAGGTCGATATCTCCCCTTGAATCAATCGCAATAGCTCCTCCGCCGAACTGTGAATTAGCTCTCACAGCAACACCATTGAGGTCTTCGTTGTTCGGCAAGTCAATCTGCGTATCGAAGAGTTGAATGTTTCCTGGAACAAAGTTATTCAGGTCTGGCCTGTAATTATTGGTTAGCAGGACCCTTCCCTGTAAGAAATCGCCGGGTAGTTCAGAAGAGGCGACCGTACCCAAAATGATAGTTCCTACATCAATGTTGGCGCTGTCAACCGGGGGTGGTAGAACCGTTAGGTTAAAGAAGCCATCAGGGACATTGATGGTTTCAGGAAAAATTACCGCAGGATCAACCCCGGCCCGAATATCAACAGTCGGCTCTGCAATGCCATCAATGGGAAAAGGAGCGCCGTTCGACAAGGATAAATCCTCAACAATTGCCTCTGCTGGATTAGGCTCAGCCCCTAACACTTGAATGAAGTTCAATGCTGTCACGTCTCCAGCAGCCAGAATGTGGATTGAATTGCCAATGTATGACTCGAAGCTTACGTCTCCAAGCGAGCGAATAATCGGATCGTTAGGACTCTCCAGCCCCCCGAGTGACTCATCCAAATCCTCAATGCGAAAGCTACCGCCGCTCCAGTAGTGCGCATCCCCCCCCACTGCGCTATTCGATCGCAGCGTCATATCGCCCCCCGACCACAGCCCGCTCTCCGGGTGATTCAGGGCAAAGATATCCACCGACTGGTTCCCCTGCACCAGCATCTCCCCCTGGGCCGCCGCCACAAAAGGAGCATCGAGGCGATCGCGTATCTGCAGCGTATCCTGCGCCCGCAGCAGCAAATCTCCCCCGGCCCAAAGCTGCCCCTCCAGGTCTAGGTTATTGCCGTTGAGGGCCAGATCCTGCCCGGCAAACAGAACGCCGTCGCTGACGATATCTCCCCTGCCGGGCTCCGTTATCCCGCCTGGCTGCAGCCCCACCGGCACATTCACCGTCAGCAGCGGGGGCGCCTGGGGGTCGGTGGCGCTGAAGACGCTGCCGTCCAGCAGGGTGAAGCGATCGCTAGTGCTCGCCACAAAAGAGCCCGCCACATCCAGCCGCGCATTCTCCCCGAACACAATACCGTTAGGGTTGAGGAAAAACAGGTCTGCGCCCCCATCCACGCCAAGGGTGCCCATAATGTCAGAGACGTCGTTGCCCGTCACCCGGCTAAGGATGGCCTCGATGCCCACGGGGTTATTGAAATAAACCCGCTGCAGCTCGTTGACGTTGAACTGATCAAAACTGTGGAACAGGGCCGAACCGCGCACCGCGCCGCCGTCGATGCGATCGCCCAGGGCGCCGCGAATCACCTGCTCTGGAATTAAGCGGGAGCCTTCGGCACCGAGGGTGCCATCTGGAACAATTTGCGCCATGGCGCTAGGCGCGATGGCGAAGCTGGCGACAACGCCGAGGGTAAGCGCACAAGAGACCTGTTTCATAAAGAGTACTTGACCTGATAAATGCAATGGGGTGGCCTTACAGAACGACAGCGCTAGCGCCAGTCGCCCACTAGCACAAACGGACTCCAAAAATAGGGACTGCGAAACTCTGGGTCGGCAAGCAGCGCGCGCTGAGCGGCCTGCAGCGCCCCGGCCTTACTCACCGTACCGGTAGCCCATTCTTTGTAAAACTGCGCCATCAGCTGGGCTGTAGATTCATCGTTGACTCGCCAGAGGGTCCCCAGGGTGCTGCGGGCTCCCGCTCGCACCGCAATGCCCGCTAGCCCTAAGGCAGAGCGATCGTCTCCCAGGGCAGTTTCACAGGCGCTCAGCACCAGCAGCTCGATGGGGTCGGGCCTGTCCAGCTCGCTGGAGCGCAGCAGCGCACTGAGCTCGTCAATACTGATGACGTCATCCCAGGTGAGAATGTAGGTCTCTTCCTGGGTCGCGCCAAACTGACCATGGGTGGCAAAGTGCACCACCCGAGCAGAATCTGTGTTGACGTTTTGCTGAATGGCGGTCTTGGTAAACGCATCGTTAAATAGCACCTGGCTATCGGCAACAACGCTGCTGATCTGATCGATCTCGCGCTTTACATTGGGCAATGGGTCAAAGGACTGGCGCGTTCCCCCTCCGCTCCCTGCCGGGACGATTCGAGACTCGGTCAATCCCCCCATGAGCACGTCAATGTCGTCACCGCGGACGTCGCCAGATTCTAAAAGCTGTAGACCTGGCGTGAGGGCAACGGTGTACTTCTCAATCAGGAACTGATTGCCGTCGAACAGAGCCGACACCGGCAGGCTCCGCAGCCCGCTGTCGAGGACAAACACGAGGGTTTCGGTCTCTCTCGCCGCCAGTTCAGCCTCGAAGGGCTCAATCATCCATTGGTAGAACTGCTGCGCTTGACGCTTAAATTCTTGCTCTTGCGTTTGCGCATCGAAAACTTGGCTAGGTGGCGTCTCAGCCAATATGCGTAGGCTGTTGGCCGCCTCTCTGGCATCAAGCCTACCGTCGTCGGGCAGGACGGTGTGATGCAGCAATATCCGCGAGTCTGATGCCACGTTGTCCGTTGCTTTGGTCTGATCAGGCGTTTGGTCCTGGGGCAGGCTAACGATTACGTCAAAGCGCTCGTCAAGCACAATGGGGTAGACGACGGCGGCCCGCTGATCAACCCGGTCAATTTGAACGGCGCTGGCGTCAAGGCAGGCCTCCCGGAAAAAGTTGTTGAGCTCAGCCAGCTGCAGGGACTCGATCGCCTGACGGGCCGCTTCTAGTTCCGCTGTGGAGGGCTGGGACGCCAGCAGCAGGGAGACATACTCCCGGTGAATGGGCTCAATGCTGTCTCGAAACGAGAAGCGCAGCTCTGGGCTCGTGGTCGCCAGGTCCCCCTGCAGTCCGGACAGGGTCTTTAGCGTATTGTCGTAGGCGGCGATCGCCTTCTGTCGATTGCCCGCCTTGACATAGAGCTGAGCCAGCCGCCACTGCCACCGGTACGCCAGGTCAGGGGCCCCAACCTGGGACAGCTGTAGCGCCTGCTGTAATAGGTCTTGAGCATTTTGCGGCTGCTGGTCTTGCGCGTACAGCGTCCCCAGGGTGCCCAGGGCCTGCGCCCGCACGCGCCTATCCCCCAACCCCTCTGCAAGCTGAGCAATTTGCGCCAAGCGCTGGGCAATGCCTGCCAGCGGGGGGGGCTGCGCTGTGGGTGTCGTCAAGGGCCCCTGAAGAAGACTCCCTTGTGGCCTCAGGTCTGGCTCACCAACCGCGTCACTGGGCTCTAAATTGGCGCCGTCAGCCTGCTGAAGGGCAATTAGGCTGTCAACAAATTCGAGCTGCTGATACAGCGCCGCGCGGGTGTTGGGAAGCGACTGCAGTTGAGCATCGAGGGACGTCACGAGGCGCTGGGCCTCTTGCCAGCGCTGGGCTTCAATCAAAAGGGAGAGCTGGGCCAGCTGGGCCTGGGTGCGGATGGATGCCAGTGGAGCCTGCTCTGCATCCCGGTAGCTGCTCAGGGCTTGATCGACTAGGGAGGCGCGGCCTTCTTCCGCCCGGCTGGCTTGGGCACGGAGGGTATGGCCGATGCTGAGGTTGATTTGAGCGATCGCCTGGGGCAGCTCAAGCCGCTCAGCCATGGCCATCGCTTGACCCAGCACCTCAGTTGAATTTAAGTCCTGCAGGAGGATTCGGGACCCCAAATCCGTAGACCCCAGCACGCCGATGACCCGCAGCGCATCCCCCAGGCTCCGCAGCACAGAAACGGCGATCGCCGAGTCGGGCTGCTCGTCTAAGGTCTGCTTTAAGTTCACCAGAGACTCCACAGAACGGCGATAAAACCCAAGCATCTGCAGCGCCTGCGCCTGGTTGAACCGGGCCTTCACCGCCCCCTCGCCATCACCAACCTGACTGTAGCGCTGTCGCGCAGTTTCCCAAGTCTCAATGGCCTGCTGAAATTGGCCCTGGGCAAACTGCAGCTGACCTTGGGCACTCAGTACGTCAGCGGCAGCAGCCGGCGCCTCGGAGGACACAGACAGCAAAGAAAAGCTGGTCTCTAGAACGTCCTCCGCCTCTGACCACCTGCCGAGCTGACCGTAGGCCAAAGCCAGATTGCTTAAACTCACGGCGCGCTGCACAGAATTGCCTTGGGCGTCATAACGCTCAGCCGCCTGCTGAAAGAGGCGCGCTGCCTCAATAAATTCGCCTTGATCGTAGCTGGCTCGCCCTGCACTCAGCCTTTCGTCAGCGTCTAAAACCTGTGGCGCGGCGCTGATGTAATGGGCTGAATTAAAGGAAACTTGAGCGGACGCAATTGGCCAGATATAAACTGAGCTGAACATCACAGCTAAGCAAGTAGCCGACATCACACAGACAAACTTCTTAAGCTTATGTGTCATGATATTTTGACCATTTGAAAAGCAGATGCCACCGGCAACTATTCTAATACGGTTTCTCAGCTCAGAACCTAGACCTGCGCGATAGCGATACAAATCACCACAGGATTGCTAAATTTTACATTTTTGAATTAATTTTTGAATTAGTTGGTGTAATTTAAGCCTTGCCCCCTTATTTCTCTAGCCCTTTCTGGTTGCATCATGCTTATCCCTTTGCTTGCGCAAATGCTACACGTCCTGCCCCCACAAAACGCGCAAGACGCGTCTATTTTGGTGGCACAAGTTGCCGAGCCCCCGTCAGTGGAGCCCCAGCCTGAACCCGAGCTTTCGCCGCTGCCGCCGCCAGAAGAGCTGCTCACGCCGCCCGCGGCGGAGACCGCCCCTGATCCCGGCCCAGAGGTGCCCGCCGAGCTATTTGTGGAGCGCTTCGTGGTAGAAGGCAACACCGTCATCGATGACGAGACCCTAGCTGAGGTGCTCGAACCCTTTGTGGGGCGATCGCTCTCCTTTGCAGAGCTGCTGCAGGCCCGCAGCGCCGTCACCCAGCGCTACGTAGACGAGGGCTACGTCACTTCAGGAGCCTTTATTCCTCCCCAAACTTTGACCGAAGGCGTAGTAACCATTCAGGTGCTCGAAGGACAGCTTTCAGAGATCAACGTCGAGGTAGAAGGGCGGCTAAACTCTGGCTACGTGCGGCGACGGCTGCGGCGGGCGGCGGACCCGGTGCTCAACACCGACGAACTGCTGGACGCGCTGCAGCTTTTGCAGATTGACCCGCTGATTGACACCATCTCCGCTGAGCTGTCGGCGGGGGTGGAGCCGGGCACCAGCATTCTGGACGTG
>JBHJHJ010000052.1:0-57078 GCA_050330955.1 Elainellaceae cyanobacterium
GCAACGCGTCAGCAGCTCAATATTCAACTGCGGCAGCGCTTCACTCCGAGCAACCCGCTCATATCCCGACGTCTCCGAGAGCGCCGGGTCATCCTCCCGGTAGCAGTAAATGGAAAGCCGCTCGCCCTGCCAAAACCACACCTCCCGCACCCCCAACCGACGATACAGCTCCAGCCGATTAATACTGCCGCTCGTCACCACCACTTCAATCGCCAGATCTGGAACCTCTCCATCGCGGTCAATGCAGTAGCTCTCATCCGGCTCGCCCCCAGCCTGCAGCCCTGCTTGCCTGAGGGTGGTGGAACCCATCGGAAAGTATTCGATATCGGCTTCAAGAAAATAAATCTCCAGCAGCGTGCCAATCCGGGTTTTGCCGCTTTCGTGCTTGCGACTGGGAGCCAAAACCTCTAAAACCCCCTCTAAATAGTGAACTCGATAGGGAGAAGCCTCTCCCAGCGCCTGTAAGAGAGCCTCATAGTCTGACCAAGGAACCTGGCTTAAAACCCGCCGCTCTTCTGGGTCGTCAAGGGTCAATCGGCTGGAGAGATCATCAAGAAGGACCACTGCACAACTCAGCTTGCTTAATATCTGCCTATTTTAACCAAAACCATTTCCTAACCTAGACGAGGTTTACCAAGGGTTTTGCTCAGTATCTCGAGGAGAGTGCGTGCGATCGCCTAGTCCCACTATTCGTATATCATTGTGTCCGTTCACCACGGCACCGCTCAAGATGTTCTATGCTGGAGGCTCGATCGCGATAGGCAATTTTAGCCTGAAGCGCTGCTTATCACGCCTCTAAGTTGGGCATCGCCTCCGAACCGTGCGCCGTCAAGGTCTTCTGTTCCTCTCTCTATTGCACACTGCATCGAAGCTAGATTGCCATGCTGAATCCCAATCTGGACGACGTCCAGCTTTCCCGCGAAGAATACGAGCGCTTCTCTCGCCACCTGATTTTGCCGGAGGTGGGGCTTGAGGGCCAGAAACGCCTCAAAGCCGCCAGCGTTCTGTGCATTGGAACCGGTGGCCTCGGCTCACCGCTGCTGCTCTACCTCGCCGCTGCTGGCGTCGGGCGTCTGGGCATTGTCGATTTTGACGTGGTGGATCGCTCCAACCTGCAGCGCCAGATTATCCACAGCACCTCTGGCGTTGGTAAACCCAAAATCGAGTCCGCCAAGCACCGCATTCTCGAAATCAATCCCTTCTGTCAGGTGGACCTCTACAACACGCGGATTTCCGCTGAGAATGCCCTGGACCTGATGCGGGACTACGACGTCATTGTGGACGGCACCGACAACTTCCCCACCCGCTACCTGGTGAACGACGCCTGCGTGCTGCTGGACAAGCCCAACGTTTACGGCTCTATTTTCCGGTTCGAGGGCCAGGCCACGGTGTTCAACTACGAGGGCGGCCCCAACTACCGCGACCTCTACCCCGAGCCCCCGCCGCCGGGTTTGGTGCCTTCCTGCGCTGAGGGCGGCGTGCTTGGGGTGCTGTGCGGCATCATCGGCACCATTCAGGCCACCGAAACCGTGAAGATCATCCTCGGTCAGGGCAATACTCTCAGCGGGCGGCTGATGCTCTATAACGCCCTAGAGATGAAGTTCCGGGAGCTGAAGCTGCGCCCCAACCCCGAGCGTCCGGTGATTAAAGCGCTGATCGACTACGAGCAGTTCTGCGGCATCCCTCAAGCCAAGGCCGCAGAAGCCGAGCAAAAGGCGGCGATCGCTGAGATGACGGTGCAGGAGCTGAAGCAGCTTCTCGACAGCGGCGCTGACGACTACGTGCTGTTGGACGTGCGCAACCCCCACGAATATGACATTGCCCAGATTCCGGGGTCGGTGCTGGTGCCGCTGCCGGACATTGAAAACGGCGACGGCGTGGCGAAGGTGAAGGAAATCGTCAACGGCCACCGGGTGATTGCCCACTGCAAAATGGGGGGGCGATCGGCCAAGGCGCTGGCGCTGCTAAAGGATGCGGGGATTGAGGGCACGAACGTGAAGGGCGGTATTCTGGCCTGGAGTCGGGAAATCGACCCGTCGGTGCCGGAATATTAAACGGTCAGGGCGCATTGCGATGCGCCCTCTGTGCGTTATTTCACCTTTAAAAGGGTTACCCCTTTATCTTTTGAATTTGGGGCATACGGCCGTATGCCATAGATTTTGCATGCCCCTGCGGGTTACACATTCATACCGATCGCCATCTGCTTTTGGGTGACGGGTTTTCCCGTGAGGCTAAAGGCTCTGATCTCAGTAATTTCGACATCAACCAGCTGACCCTGCAGTTCCGGGCCACCCTCGAAAAACACCAGCCGATTGCCCCGCGTTCGGCCCATGACCTGTGCTGGATTTCTGGGATTGATGCCCTCCACCAGCACCTCCTCTATCCGTCCGGCATAGCGCTGCGATCGCTCCGCCGCTTTTACCTCCACCAGCCGGTTGAGCCGCTGAAGGCGATCGCTCTTAACGTCTTCAGAGATCTGGTTCTCCCAGAGGGCGGCGGGGGTGCCCGGCCGGGGGGAGTAGGCAGCCGTGTTCAATAGGTCAAAGCCGATGTCGTCTACTAGAGTGAGGGTGTGAAGGAACTGGTCCTCCGTCTCGCCAGGGAAGCCCACAATGGCGTCGGCGCTGATGGCGGCGTCGGGCATCAGCCCGCGGATTTTGTCGATGATGCGGCGGTAGCGCTCGTGGGTGTAGCCCCGGCCCATGGCCTTGAGCAGGTCGTTGTCACCAGACTGGAAGGGGATGTGGAAATGCTCACATACCTTGGGCAATTCGGCGCAGGCGCGAATCAGCCGCTCGGTGAAGTAGCGGGGGTGGCTGGTGGCAAAGCGGATGCGCTCAATGCCGGGGACGTCGTGGACGAAGTAGAGCAGGTCGGTCAGGGTGTGCTGGTGACGTCCTTCGGCGGTGGACCCCGGCAGGTCACGGCCATAGGCATCGATGTTTTGTCCCAGCAGCGTTACCTCTTTGTAGCCCTGCTGCCCCAGCGCTTCCATCTCAGCTCGGATGGCCTCCGGCGTCCGGGATTGCTCCACGCCCCTCACCCCCGGCACCACGCAGTAGGTGCAGCGCTCGTTGCAGCCGTAAATCACGTTTACCCAAGCGCTTACGGCGCTGTCTCGCCGGGGCTTGGTGATGTCTTCCATGATGTGGACCGGCTCGGTGGCCACCACTTGGTTACCCTCCGCCACCTGCTCCAGCAAGTCCTGGAGACGGTTGGCGTGCTGTGGCCCCATGACTAAATCCAGCTCCGGCACCCGCCGCAGTAGAGCCTCGCCCTCCTGCTGAGCCACGCATCCTGCCAGCACTAGGGTCAAGGTGGGCTCGCTCTGCTTACGCTTAGCCTGCCGCCCCAGGTAGGAGTACACCTTCTGCTCGGCGTTATCGCGAATGGTGCAGGTGTTATAGAGGACGAGGTCTGCTTTTTCAGGGGCGGCTTCGAACTCGTAGCCCATCGACTCGAGGATTCCGGCCATGCGCTCGGAGTCGGCCTTATTCATCTGGCAGCCGAAGGTGGTGATGTGGTAGCGACGGGATACGTTCATAGTGGGGGATGAGGTCAGCAGAAAAAGCAGCAGTTGGGCAGAAATTACGAGCAGAAATTAGGCATCGATCTTAGCGTAATTTCTGCTCAACCACTGCGAGGGCCTAGAGGAGGCAAGATTGTGGTGTAGTTTGGAGGCATAGCTCGAGGCAAGATTCCCGTGAGCGCGCTGGGCGAGCGTAGCATTCGGTGATAATCTGAGAGTTGGCAAATTCAACTTTTGAGACTCTCCCAAGTCCCTTTAAAGTCAAGTCATAAAGATAGGCGCAAGCATGGTCAGTACAGCAGAAAAGACAAACGTCGGCTATATCACTCAAGTTATTGGTCCTGTTATAGACGCTCGCTTTCCCTCTGGAAAGCTGCCTGAAATCTATAACGCAATTGTGGTTACGGGAAAGAATCCAACAGGCGAAGACGTCTCTGTCACCTGCGAGGTTCAGCAACTGCTAGGCGATAACCAGGTTCGCGCCGTTTCTATGAGCTCCACAGACGGCCTGGTCCGCAACATGGAAGTGACCGATACGGGTGAGGCCATCACCGTGCCCGTGGGGACTTCTACCCTAGGCCGCATCTTCAACGTACTGGGTCAGCCTGTCGATGAGAAGGGCCCGGTCGACGCCGAGCAGACTTCCCCCATCCACCGCGAGGCCCCCAGCCTGACCGAGCTGGAGACGAAGCCTGCTGTCTTCGAAACTGGCATTAAGGTAATCGACCTGCTGGCGCCCTATCGCCGAGGCGGTAAAGTTGGCCTGTTTGGCGGTGCTGGCGTGGGCAAGACGGTTCTGATTCAGGAGCTGATCAACAACATCGCTAAAGAGCACGGCGGCGTGTCGGTGTTCGGCGGCGTGGGCGAGCGCACCCGCGAAGGCAACGACCTGTACAACGAATTTATTGAGTCGGGTGTAATCAACGCTGAGAACCTCAGCGAATCTAAGGTGGCTTTGGTCTACGGTCAGATGAACGAGCCGCCCGGAGCCCGCATGCGCGTGGGTCTGTCGGCGCTGACCATGGCAGAGCACTTCCGCGACGTTAACAAGCAGGACGTGTTGCTGTTCATCGACAACATTTTCCGCTTTGTGCAGGCGGGCTCTGAGGTGTCCGCACTGCTGGGCCGGATGCCTTCTGCAGTAGGCTACCAGCCCACCCTCGGCACCGATATGGGTGACCTGCAGGAGCGCATCACCTCCACCACTGAGGGCTCCATCACCTCCATTCAGGCGGTCTACGTCCCTGCAGACGACCTCACCGACCCGGCACCGGCCACCACCTTCGCCCACCTAGACGCCACCACGGTGCTGTCTCGGGCCTTGGCGGCAAAGGCCATCTACCCGGCGGTTGACCCCCTCAACTCTACCTCTACGATGCTTCAAGCGGCGATCGTTGGCGACGAGCACTATGATACCGCACGCGCCGTGCAGGCTACCCTACAGCGCTATAAGGAGCTGCAGGACATCATCGCGATTTTGGGTCTGGATGAGCTGTCTGAGGACGATCGCCTCACAGTGGCCCGCGCTCGTAAGATTGAGAAGTTCCTCTCCCAGCCCTTCTTCGTGGCGGAGATCTTCACCGGCTTACCGGGTCAGTACGTCACCCTAGAGGAGAGCATCAAGGGCTTCCAGCAGATTCTCAACGGCGAGCTAGACGACATCCCTGAGCAAGCCTTTTACCTCAAGGGCAGCATGGATCAGGTGCTGCAGGCGGCTGAAGAGATGAAGAACGCGTAACGTATACATCGCAAGGGCGATCGCGCAGCGAGGGCAAAGCCCTCCTGGCCACTCGCCCTTGCAGAGTGTCCTGGGCATTGTGCCCACCATTGTTGAGTTTGTAGGTGATTATGCCATTAACGGTTCGCGTTATCGCTCCCGACAAAACGGTTTGGGACGCTGAAGCTGAGGAAGTCATTTTGCCCAGCACCACAGGTCAGCTTGGCCTGCTCGCAGGGCACGCACCGCTGCTCACGGCCCTAGAGACTGGCGTTATGCGGGTAAAGGAAAATAAGGAATGGATTCCCATTGCGCTAATGGGCGGATTTGCTGAGGTCGAGCAGGATGAGGTGACCATCTTGGTCAACGGCGCAGAGCGAGGCGACAGCATCGACTTAGACGCCGCTAAGACAGCCTTCTCTGAAGCTGAGTCTCGCTTGTCAACCGCCCAATCGGGAGACGACAAGCAGGAGCAGTATCAGGCCAAGCAGGCTCTAAAGCGGGCGAGGGCGCGGCTGCAGGCGGCAACCAGCGGCGCGTAATTCGGCGCCGTTGGCTTGAATTGAATTGCCCGAAACGTTTTAGGGACATGGCAATGCCATGTCCCTATCGTGTTTTGGCATATTGACGGTGTGTGCTCGTGCGATCGCGAAGTGAAAGCGTAGCTGCTTATGCCCTCTGTCGATCGCCCAAACCGCTGCTAGGCGCTGCCCGTAAAGGCCACGTGGGGGAACTTTGACTGGGCCTCCGACATGGGCCTCCGCTTCCCTTCCTCCTGCCAGTAGTTGATGATTTCTGTCGCCTGGTTGAGCAGCTCAACCCGGTCGACGTCGCTAATCCAGTGCTTGGCCTCTAGCTCGCTTTTGAGCTGTTCCCATGCGTCATTACGGGGCCAGAAAAAATAGGAGGTCAGCGGGCTTGTGCCCTTGCCTACCACCTGATCTACAGCGATCGCCACGTTCTCGTCTAACCAGAGAACTTTGAGAATAAACTTTGATTGATATTCGGTTTCCACATCCGCACCAACATTTTGTCGAACCCAATTGTAGCTTATAGGGAAGAATTCGACCAAAATAAAGATAAGTGCGAGCGCATGTCTTAGCGTTTAGGACATGCGCTGTGAGTGTGCTGTCCCTACGGCATGTCTAAGTGATTACCGTCGGCTCGCTGCGTCCGGTCAACGCCTCTATCTGGGCCACCTCATCCGCAAGCTTAATCAGCGGGGAGAGGGCCTCTTGGGTGTCGTACCCCTGCTTCGCCTCATCGGCCTCGTAGCTCTCTAAATACAGCCGCAGGGTTGCTCCCTTAGTCCCTGTACCCGACAGGCGAAAGACAATGCGCGAGCCATCGGTGAAGCCGATGCGGATGCCTTGCTTCTGGCTGACGCTGTTATCTACAGGGTCGGTGTAGCTAAAGTCGTCAGCGTACTTCACCTCGTAGTCTCCCAGCTTGGTGCCGGGAAGCGAGTCGAGCTTCTGCCGGAGCTGGTCCATCAGCTGGTTGGCCTTTTCCTTATCCACTTCTTCGTAGTCGTGGCGGGAGTAGTAGTTGCGGCCATAGGTGCGCCAGTGCTCTTTAACGATGTCTTCTACCGACTGCTTCCGCTCAGCCAGCACGTTCAGCCAGAACAGCACCGCCCAGAGGCCGTCCTTTTCCCGCACGTGGTTAGAGCCCGTACCAAAGCTCTCCTCGCCGCACAGGGTGGCGCGGTCCGCATCGAGCAGGTTACCGAAGAACTTCCAGCCCGTGGGCGTCTCGTAGCAGTCGATGCCCAGCTTCGTCGCCACTTTGTCCACCGCTTGGCTGGTGGGCATGGAGCGGGCCACGCCAGCTAGGCCGTCTTTGTAGCCGGGAACCAGGGTGGCGTTTGCTGCCAGCACCGCTAAGCTGTCGCTGGGGGTGACAAAGAAGTTGTTGCCCAAAATCATGTTGCGATCGCCGTCGCCGTCAGAGGCCGCGCCAAAGCTGGGCGCATCTTTCGCAAACATGATCTCCACTAGGTCATGGGCGTAGACCAAGTTCGGGTCCGGGTGACCGCCGCCGAAATCCTCTAGGGGCTTGCCGTGGATGACCGTACCCTCAGGCGCATTGAGCTGCCCTTCGAAAATTGCGTGGGCGTAGGGACCAGTCACCGCGTGCAGTGAGTCCATGCACATGCGGAAATCGCTGCTGAGAAGCTGACGAATCTTGTCAAAGTCGAACAGGGACTGCATCAGCTCGGCGTAGTCTGCCACAGCGTCAATCACCTGAACGGTCATATCGCCTAGGCTCGACTCGCCGACGGTGTCGATATCAACGTCGGCAGCTTCCATGGTTTTGTAGCTGTCGATCACCTGGCTGCGCTCGTAGATTGCCTTTGTGATCTTCTCAGGGGCAGGGCCACCGTTCTCGGTGTTGTACTTGACGCCAAAATCTCCCTCGGGGCCGCCGGGGTTGTGGCTAGCCGAGAGGATGATGCCGCCCAGAGCGCCCTGCTTACGAATCACGCAGGATGCTGCAGGGGTAGAGAGGATGCCGCCCTGCCCCACCAGCACCCGACCCACACCGTTGGCAGCAGCCATTTTCAAAATGGTTTGGATGGCTTCGCGGTTGTAGTAGCGACCGTCTCCCCCCAGCACGAGGGTTTTGCCGCTAACCTCTTCTAAAACATCAAAGATAGACTGAATAAAATTTTCTAGATAGTTTCTCGTCTTGAAGGTGGGAACCTGCTTGCGGAGGCCAGAGGTTCCGGGCTTCTGGTCAGAGAAAGGTTGGGTTGAAACAATACGAATATTCATTGGAGTGGTTCACTCATGGCCCGATTATCTGCCACAAGGGTACACGCTTCAGGCCCATCGTGGCAGCTATCTAGTAAACCTCTGAGTGAAAACTACATGTGAGCTTGCCACTAAAGCTAACTTGTGGCTCTCCGCTAGGCACGATGGTCAAAGACCAGTGCCTGGATTTAGCCTGGGGGCCAAGTCAGCTGCCGACCGCCCAACACGTGCAGATGCAAGTGGTTCACCGTCTGACCGCCATCTGCAGCGGTATTAATCACTACCCGATAGCCATTTTCGAGGCCAGCCTCCACGGCAACGCGCTGGGCCGTCATCAGCAGATGCCCCATGAGCGCTTCATCTTCGGGGGCCGCATCAGCCAAGCTGGGCAGCGGCTTCTTGGGAATCACCAAGATGTGGGTCGGCGCCTGGGGCGCAATGTCCTTGAAAGCTAGGGCAAGGTCGTCTTCATAGACGATGTCCGCCGGAATTTCGCGGCGAATGATTTTGCCAAAGATAGTATCACCTTCGCTCATGAATTGGGGATCTCATAAAAACGGCAGCACTGCTGCCATTCTACGCCGAGTTCGAAGCCCCATCGCTGTGCTTAGCAGTCACGCTTGGCAGCGATCGCAAAAAAAAGTCGAGCGCCCGGCCAGTTTGAGGCGGTGAATCGGGCTACCGCACACCCGGCAGTCCTCTCCCTCACGCCCATAGACCCAGGCCACCTGGCCGTAGTTGCCGTTGACCCCATGGATATCGCGAAAATCACTAAAGGTCGTTCCCCCTGCACCAATGCTGCTAGTGAGCACGGCGATGATCTGCTGGTGAAGCTGGGTGAACTGGTCTGGGGTGAGGCGATCGCAGCTGGTTAGGGGCTGGATGTGGCTGAGGAAGAGGGCCTCGTCGGCGTAGATGTTGCCGATGCCCGCAATCAGCTTTTGGTCAAGCAGGGCATTTTTAACGGGCCGGCGGCGCCGATGCAGCGCCGCTTTGAGATAGTCCAGGGAAAACTCATCGGACAGCGGTTCGGGGCCGAGGCGCTGCAGGCCCGTAATCACCGCTGCTGGAGTTTGGTGAGGGAAAACGCGCCACATTTGCCCGAAGGTGCGCTGGTCCACAAACCGCAGCTCTCGGCCTGAGGCGAAAAACAGCCGCACGCGGCAGTGGGCCGTGAGGGGTTTTGCTGGGTCCACCCAAAGGAGCTGTCCCGTCATCCGCAGGTGCACCCCCAACCAGCCCTTTGAGCCATCTTCCTGGGCTAGCTCGACGAGCAGATACTTTCCCCGCCGCTGCCACTGAACAAAGTGGCAGCCCGTCAGGCTGGATACAAATTCAGCTGCGGTGGGGTAGGCGATGGTGCGCGGCAGTAAGACCTCTCCACCCGTAACGCGCTGGTTTAGGGTGACGCGGTTGAGGCCGCGACGAACGGTTTCAACTTCAGGGAGTTCAGGCACGGGGGATACAGGCTAGCGATTGGCGTTCACTGAATAACAAGACTGGTTGCTCGTGTGACCAGCGTGCTGCGGTCAATCCACCCACCTGACGCGCACAAACTGCTTATGATTCTGGGGCTCTGGGTCACCATCGTAGACAGGATAGACCCCGTCAATGGCCAGATTTGTGGGAACGGCTGTTGTGACATACTTTTGCGCCATGGCACCAACCGCAGGCGCGATCGCCGCAGCTAGGGCGGTGGCGCCTACAAAGCCCAGAATCTGGTCGAGGGGACGACGGGGTAGGGCTAGGTGAGCCGCCACAACGGCACCAGCGGTCAAGGTGAGAGCAATCGGCAGGTTTGTACCGCAGCGGGGATGGATTGCCAGATCCCACTCGCCGCCGTTGAGGCGCTTGAGGGCGATCGCGCTGGCGCGTCTTAGGGCCTGCGGGCTCACGTCCCCCGTCAAGTAGAACCCCTGCGGGGTGGAGAAGCCACTCAACTGACCGTTGTCGGAGCGGGTCAAGCTATAACTTCGGTAATCGGTAGCCGTGAGGGTCAGCGGCGGAGATGCACCGCTTAGAACCCAAATCGTGGCATGTTCTAGGGCGTGGACCTGGCGAGTTAGTAAAAGGTCGCACAGATTTGGAATAAAGCTAAGCTGCTGGAGGACTCGAACGTCAAAGCTTAAAGCGCTAGTTGAGACCCCGGCACTTAAAGCTTCAGCAGACGGCAGCTGCGATCGCTGTTGCAGCAGGGACGTCATAACACTTCCCACTAAAGGCGTCTTGTGTCTATGACTCTAGCGTCCTACTTACCAAGGCCGCCCAAGATAAAACCATTCCTTAAGATCTGGGCAACACTCATTCAGGATTTCCCTTACCGATGTGCCGGAGCCTAAGGGCGTTAGCCTACCCGTGAACTTTCAGCCCGCGCGGTTTCGGTTTCATCAGACGGCGCGATTTCGCCCTCGACATTACGGACCACTTCGACGCCGTTCTGCTCAAGCACCACCACCGGCTCAAGCCCCGCAAAGCTGTCAATTCGTTTTACCAGAACAGCACCATTGGACAAACTTTGCCCAGCGCGGACGTAGCGGCTGGTCGGTTCGTTAGGGGCCCTTACAATGGCGTAAGGCACCGCACCAATCTGAACAACCCCGGTGATCTCAACTGCGCGGGCAAGGGTTGTGGGCGGTGGAAGCGGAACGACAGGACCCGCTGCTCCATCTCCAGCAGAGGGACTGCTGCTAGCACCTGCTTCGGGCTGAGAACTTTCTCCAGCCTCGGCAGTACTGGGACTAGTCGAAGCGGGCTGAGTGGTCGCAGGCTGAGTGGTCGTTTCAGGAACTTCTACCGTCGGCGCTGACGGTAAGAGACTGAATGGGTCGGGGCGATCGCGCTGAACCTGCTGCGCTCGGGTATCGGGATTGGTCGACGTGATTAGGTCCAGCGGTACGGTCCCCACTGGCGCGCTGTCCTCAGCAGCCGACGGGGTAGATGCGCTAGCGATTGCAGTCGACTCGCCCTCAGCTGAAGTCGTTTCTCCCAAGGTTCCTTCACCGTCACCCTGGGTCGTTTCCCCTAGGGTCCCCTCACCTTGAGCCGTTCCCGCTTCACCGTTGCCGATTTCAACCGTGGGATCAGGCTCACTGCTCGTGTTCTGACCACCAGGAAGCAACCGCTGCAAGGCGTTACAGCCGGTTAATCCTAGTAAAGCAACAGCCGCGATGGAAATTAGTTGTGCCTGGCGCATGGGTGGATCCCCAAAAGTTAAGTCTGAATGACTATTAAGTGACGTTGTTAAACTAAAGATACACGGGATGTGGCTAATTTGACAGCGATCGCCATATTTTTTCAGTTTCAAGCAATAGAAAGAGCCCTTCTTTTGGCTCATTACTTATGGCATCGTGAAGGCAAATTCTGCCACTGGGCTAGCATTACTAACGCTGCCAGAAAGGGTTTCTGTATTGCCTTGAACGAGCAGAGTCACCTCAAATGGAATCGCCTCCGCACCCGAAACGCATCGCTCAAACAGCCTGACGGCGACGCTGTACTCCCCAGTCGGAGCTTCGCTTGGCGGCCAGAATACGTTTTCTACCGGCGTTTGGGTCAGCCCCCCGAGACAGCCTGCGTTAGCGTCTACATCAAGCTGTCCGCCCGATGGCACCGTCGTATTGAGGAAGTTAACCTCATCGCCATTTGGGTCAATCACCGCCAAATCAAGATCATCAGTGGAGGCCCAGCGCAGGGTAGCCTGAATGTCCCCCGTACCCAACACCAATCCCCCACCGCTGGGACAGATTTCATTGAGGTCCACAAATTGATTAAACGGATCGATCATAAAGCAGCCTTGCTGCTCCTGGGCCTGTGTGGAATCGCCCAGGAGGAAGGTGGCTCCAGCCAAAAGCAATGTGGCGGCCCGACGGGTCGTTATCATAGTCGCTCGAATTATTTTTTTAGTTTATGGCCTTCTCAACTGCCGCTTAAGCCAAGCGGCATAGGCCTCTAAGTCATAACTCAGGAAAACCGAGCTTGGCAAGCGTCGGCATCAGGGTGGTGTCGGAGAAATCTGAAACCGTGTGCTGAGCTCCGGCCTGATTTAAAGCTTCTGGTGAATGGGTGGACGTCATGCCTATAGTAAAAATGCCCGCGCCCACTGCAGACTGAACACCAGAGGGCGAGTCCTCAAACGCGATCGCCTGATCGCTATTGACACCGAGGTGTGCTAAGCCAGTTCTGTAGGGCAGCGGGTGAGGTTTCCCTTGGTCGAGCAGCTCGCCGATGACGATGACGGGGAACCACGACCGCAGCGACAGGGTGTCGATGGTGAAGTTGGCGTTAAGCTCCGGCGCATTGGTGACAATGGCCCGCTGAATATGGTGTGCTTCCGTCCAGTGCAGCAGATCCATCAACCCAGCCAGGGGGACTAGCTCACCGGCAGCCCGCTCGCGAAACATCGCCTCTTTGCGATCGCTCAGCGACTTTACGTCTTCTGCTGAAAGCTGAGGCAAAATATCGCCGAGAATGTCGACGTTCAGTCGTCCGCTGAATTTAGCGTCGTAAAACTCGCGGTTGAGGTCTAATTCGTAGGGCCGAAGGATGTCTTGCCAAACGGCAAAGTGAATTGTGTCGGTGTGGGTCAGCGTACCGTCTAAGTCAAACAGAATGGCAGATAGCATTAGTTTGTTGGATTAATACGGCTGCTGATAGTCGCTGTTGTCTTCTTCCCCGTCTACCGGGTAGTCGTCGTCCAAAGGGCGGTAGTCGGCGTAGTCCGAAGCCGCGGCCGGGGGCTCATCGCCGTAGGGTCCGCCGTAGTTCGCAGGGGCTGGCTTTACGTTGAGAGGACGGCGCCGATTTGACGGGGACCGGTCAGCTTCAGGCTGGGGAGGATTACTATCAAAGCTGTCAGCAGCGCGATCGCTAACCGCCACATCTGGCGCATCAGCCTCATTCCAGCTGTCCCGGCTTCGGACTGCAGCGCGATCGCTGCGGTTAGTGCGGGGCAGGCGGCGTTTGCGGGGCGCAACAGGGGGTTCATCCTCTAGGCGCGCATAGCGCTCGTCGTCGTAGCGATCGCTGGACTCGTCACCATAGCGCTCGTCACCATAGCGCTCGTCATCATAGCGGCTATCGGCATAGCGGGCGCTCCCATAGCGCTCATCGTCCACCCCACCAGGGCGACGGAGGCCAGGACGCTCCCCGCCATAGCCGGGACGGACCGAGTCGCGGGTCGCCCGAATTCGACGTCCAGCCCGGTCTTCTCGGGACGGTAAGCCCCGCTCCGGTCGGTAGTCGTAGTCCTGGTCGTAGTCGTAATCCTGGGGCTCGTAGTCATACCGGCGGCTAACGGAGCGTCCCCTATCAGTGATGGGGGTGTTGCGCTTGGCCTGCTCAGTTGTAATGCCTCGCATGCGAATGTTCTCAACTCCGAAGAAGGCCGCTGAACCAGAGGCGCAGAGGTAGCCCAAGAACAAGAACGGGTCGAGGCGCCAGCCTTGAAACATGAGAATGGCGCCACTGGTGAGGGCGATCGCCGCGAAAAAGATGTCGTGGTCGCGCGATAGCTCTGGTCTAAAGGAACGCAGAGCATAGAGCCCTACTCCGGCTAAAATCCACGCAACTCCGAGAATAAAAGCGGGACTTCCCCCGATATTGACCATCCCGAGAACGAATGCGGGACTTCCCCCGATGTAAATCATGGCTTCTCCATACTGCCGAACTGAACTGACCCCACCTGAGTCAGTTCAATCTGAATCATGTGTTATGTCCATAGTAGCGAGTCCGGTCCGAGAACTCCAATCCCTGAGGGGACAGTTCTAAAGCGCATGATAAAATTGCCGGCACTGATAACAATCAGGCCGGCGGATCTTAGCCATAAACGCTACCGCGACGTTAATGCAATAGACAAGCCCTACTGACGCTTGACTTTGTCCTTTTGGCTAATGAAGATTAGCGCTACGGTTGCGGGAATGACGAGAATGATGGCGCCAGCCAGGAGGCTGTAAAGGAAGTTTGCCAAAGACGGTGTCATGCGGCCTCAACTCCAAATTTAAAGTGGTGTGAATGTTATTCATAGTACCGTTCCGGCTGTCCTCTGAGAAGCCTAGGTTTGCCGCAAGTGATCGCCGCTTCAAGTCTGAGGGCCAGTGTACAGCCGCTTTGGCGCTAACATAAAGAGAAAGTGTCGCAGCAAATCTCGTATCACCTATGATAGGGCCAACCCCTCTCCTCCCCATCGCCGCCGGTATCCTCGGGGTCCTGCTGGCGCTAATGACGCTTCTCTTCATTCTGCGGACGGTGCTGACCTGGTATCCTGAGGCCGACCTCAACACGCTCCCGTTTAACCTGGTGACCTGGCCCACCGAGCCTTTTCTAGTGCCGCTGCGCAAAGTGGTTCCTCCTTTAGGGGGCGTGGACATTACCCCCATTATTTGGGCCGGCATCACGAGTCTGGTACGCGAACTTCTGCTGGGGCAGCAGGGCTTACTGACAATGGCCCTGCGAGGGCTGTAGGACCTCAGCCACCCGCGCCAAGGGCCTCCATCATTGCGGTTTGAGACACGGTCTGATAGATGGTATCTAGGTGCTGACGCACGATTTGAGCGTCGTTAGATGAGAGGGGCAGCTTACCCAGCAGGTCTAGCACCGTTTGGCCGCTGGCCGGCGTGAGCACCACTAGAGAGGGATCTAGGGCTTCGTCATATGTCCAGTACTGGCTGAGATCTAAGGCGCTAGCATCCTTACCTCGCACCGCTGCCTCAGTCCGGACTGTGGTAGGTCCGCTACGCTTTTCTCGTAAGGCCTGCAGGATATCCTTCTTAGTGCGCCCCCGGAGCTGAAACAAGATGAAGGGATCCTCGCGGAAGCTGTCGCCAAGCTGGTAGTACACTGCGGCAATGTGCTTGCAGGGGTTTTTAGGATCAGGGCAACTGCAGCGCGATCGCACATCCGACAGGGAGAAGGGAAACAGGCTGAGGCCATTGCTGGTGAACACGTCCTCAATATCGTCTGGCATAATGCCCGCCAGCAGTTTGGCCGAGTACACCGCCTTCTGCGCCATGGAATTGATCACATAGCGCCAGTCGTCCTGGCTAAACGACTCAATAGAAATCGTCAGCTTATAAGGTTCTGGCGCGGTCCCTTGGACCACCGCATGCACTTTCGAGCCGCGAAACTCCATGCTGAGGATATTGCCCTCCCGCGCATAGAGCCGCCCCCGCTCTAGGCGCTTCTTAAAGCGGTAGGCGTTAAGCAAATCTACCCAGCGCTGCACCCACCACTCCTGTTCGGTGGGGCTAGTGGGACTGTCAGGGGTGGCGTAGGTCATCGAAAAGTCTGTTGAATATACTGCAGAATGCCCCGGGCGATGCCCTGGGCTAGGCGGGTTTGATAGGCTGGGTCGGCCAGCCGGGGGGCATCCTGGGCGCCGGTTACAAATCCGGTCTCCACCAAAATTGCCGGCATGGAAGTGTTGCGCAGCACGTAGAATCGAGCCTGTCGCACCCCTCGGTCCGGGCCGCCCGTGGCCTGAAGCAGACTGCTATGGACGATTTGAGCAAACCGCTGCCCCTGCCCGGAGGTGTAGTAAGTCTCAATGCCGTTGACGTCTGGGCGGTTGAGACTGATGGCGTTGGCGTGAATGCTTACAAACAGCGTAGCATTGGCCCGCTCAGCAATCTGCACCCGGGGCTCCAGGTCAATCTCCCGGTCCACCCGACGCGTCAGCAGGGCGCTCACCCCTTGCTGCTCAAGAATTTGCGCCACCTGAAGCGACACAGGCAAAACAATGTTTTTCTCCTGCAGTCCACCTCTGCCGACAGCGCCAGGGTCAAAGCCGCCGTGGCCAGGGTCAATCACCACCAGAATGCGTCCGTCGGGAACGCGGGGCAGAGAAGCTGGCGGCAAGGGCTGCGAGATGGGTGGCAGCGGATTAGAGGATGGCGGCGTTCCGGCTGTCGGAGGCAGAACTGCGCGGGAAGACTCGAAGGCTAGCACCAACCCTTGGTCCCCAGGTTGAATATCTCCAAGCTGGGTGCCTAGGGCAGGCAGCAGCGACACCACAACCTGGTCGCCGTCTTGCTGGAGCTGGGCCCGGGCAAACAGTGGATTGGGCTGGAGCTGGGTAACCGCGTTGGGGTCCAGGCGGGCGTCAGGAATGACGATACGGTAGTCGACGCTGCTGCGGTCCCAGCCCGCGATCGCCTCCGTCAGGGGTTGATTGGCCAAAATGGTGAGACCGCTGCTGTCCAGACGCAGCCCGGTGACCGCGGTGGGCGCTGACGACTCGGCGATGGGCGGCGCAACAGGTTCGGCAGGCGGGCCATCCACGCCTCGCGTGGGAATCAGCACGATGCCCCCCAGGTTGCTGGCGCTGGCCTGCCACTGCTGGTCCTCTTCAGTAAAATTGAGGGTCATCCGGACATTGGACGGCGTCTCGTCGTCCTGCTCAAACTCGATGGTCTCAACGCCGTAGCGGTTGAGGGTCTGCTCGCCTACAAGGCCAGGGGCGAGGGCGGCGTTTTCGATGTCAAACACTAAGCGGCGGCGATCGCGGCGGCGACGGCGGCGCTGGGCCGTGATTTCTGGCGCTACCCCTGTGGTCCGCAGGAAAAATCCATCTGGGGTGACCACGATGCCGGTAATTTGAGTTGCTGCCGAGGCCGGAGACGGATCGGGCGTTTGGGTAACTGGCGTTTGAGCGACCGGAGAGGGGGCGACCGGGGGGGGAGAAGGCTGTTGGATTGTCGACGGGGGGGATGGGGGCTGAGAGACCGGTGGTTGAGCAGCCCCACTGACAAGCTGAGCCTCAGGCAATTGCACCCGCCACTGGGTCGGCGTAACGCCCTGTACCCTTATCGCTTGGGGATCAATTCGGTAACCCGAATTGTATTCAACAATGAGCCGGGTCACCTGCGGGTCAAGCTGCTCGACACGGATGCGGGCCACAGCCCCTCCAACGCTTTGGGAGAGCCGCTCTGTGTCGACCAGGGTCGTCCCAGGCAGGTCAATCAAGATGCGTGTCGGGTTCTGCAGCAGCTGGGCTCGGGGACGAACCACCTCGTCGGTGGTAAAGACAAGCTGATTTTCAGCCGTATCAAAGCGCCAAAATTCGAGCTGTGCAGCCAGAACTGGGCTTGATAGCAGCAGCGCCCCCACCACCCCTAGTCCACTTGATATCAGCATTCGATAGTTCACAGGCCGAGTTCCTTTGTAGCTCGTTCAAACAAAATGTCTTAGACATGGAGGGTGCACAGGCGTGCGATCGTAGCTCAATATACAGTAGCAAATCCATCCCTCAAGTTCCCTTAGGATGGACAGAGTCACCGTAACCGCTGCCCATGCAATACACCCCCCTCTACTCTCTCTATCGCCATGAGGCGAAACTCGTGCCGTTTGCGGGCTGGGAAATGCCTGTCCAGTTTTCAGGTATTCGCTCGGAGCATCAGGCGGTGCGCCAGCGGGCCGGGCTATTTGATATTTCCCACATGGGAACGTTTCAGCTGCAGGGGCCGCATCTGCTCGCTAAACTTCAAGCCCTTGTCCCCACAGCCCTCAGCACCCTCGTGCCGGGCAGCGCTCAGTACACGGTGCTGCTGAATAAGGCTGCCGGCATCCTCGATGACTTAATTGTCTACCGGCAGACAGACCAGGCAGGCCAGCAGCGAGCTATAATCATCGCCAACGCTGCTACTACCGAGAAGGATTTGAGCTGGCTGCGGCAGCATCTCGGTGAGCAACACCCCATAGAGAACCGCTCAGAAAACGCGCTGCTGGCGCTGCAGGGACCCGAGGCGGCGCGATCGCTGCAGCCTTTTACCGACTTTAATCTGTCGCAACTGGGGCGATTTCAGCACGCCGAAATTGTGCTGCAGAATCCACTGCAGGGCCAGACTGCCTTCATTGCCCGTACGGGCTACACCGGGGAAGATGGCTTTGAGATTATGGTGGCCCCAGAGGCCGCGGGCGGGCTGTGGCGATCGCTTCTAGAAGCAGGCGTCACGCCCTGCGGACTGGGGGCGCGGGACACCCTGCGGCTGGAGGCGGCCATGACCCTCTACGGTCAAGACATCGACGAAAGCACCACGCCCCTAGAGGCGGGGCTGGGCTGGCTAGTCCACCTCGACCGCAACCCTGACTTCATCGGGCGATCGGTGCTGGTGGCGCAGAAGACCTCGGGCCTCTCCCGCAAGCTAGTGGGGCTGCAGATGCAGGGACGAAACATCGCCCGTCACGACTACGTCGTAAAGCACGGCGGGGAGGTCGTAGGCCATGTTACTAGCGGCACCCTCTCACCCACCCTGGGCTACCCCATTGCGGTGGCCTACGTTGAGGCCCGGCTGGCGAAGATTGGGCAAACTGTCGAGGTGGACATTCGCGGTAAGTCTTACCCGGCCCAGGTGGTCAAACGGCCCTTCTATCGATCGCCCTACCTCTGATGAGCTGTGAAGTTGCGCTTGTGTCCTGGTAGATTTGAGGCTATGAGTAGAGGGGAACGGGCAATTTCCGCGTATGCTTCAGTTGACGGTGATTTGAGGTGACTTATGGCTCTAGACTATCCTGACCACTTAACCTACTTTGATTCTCACGAGTACGCCGAACTGGTGGGGGATGTGGTGACCCTCGGTATCTCTGCCTTTGCGGTAGATGAGCTGGGCGATATTGTTTTTTTGGAGCTGCCTGAAGTCGGCGACAGCGTTGGCAAGGGCGAAACTTTCGGTACAGTAGAGTCTGTCAAGGCTGTGGAAGATCTTGTTTCTCCGGTGAGTGGCGATGTGGTGGAGCGCAACGATGCCCTAATCGAGTCGCCAGAGAACCTATCTGACGACGCCTACGAAGCGGGCTGGATGGTTAAAGTTAAGATCGCAGACCCCTCTGAACTGGACGACGGCCTAACGGCGGATGAGTACCGCGATCGCGTCGAGGGCGACGAGGATGAGGACGAGGCAGAAGACGAATAGCAAGGGGCGGATATTAAAACTGCCGATATTAGAACTACAGTCTCAGCACTGGGTAGCGCTCTATCATGCGCTCCTGCCACTCAAATATCGGGTCATCTTCTGCTAGCGGCGGCAGCGGCGAGACCACTCTCGCCATCTGCAGCCGGCCCATGACAATATGGTCTGCAAACTTGGGGGCGGTCCCGGCAATGAAGGGCTGATTCATTACAGTGCGTCGCAGCGGAGACAGCACTTTACGAAACGCATCCAGCTTGGCCTCTAAATCCACAGAAAATTCTTCTAAAGACTGTCCAATCTTCGCCTCCCGACTTCCGCGAAAATAGTCCTTGTCCTTAGGGTGCAGGTGCTCGTAGACATTTAGCAAGATAAGGGGGCCGAGGTAGCGCTGCAGCACCGTCTCGTCCCAGCACTTGACGAAGTAGCACAGGGCTTGGGTGGTGCCATTTCCCAGTACGGAGTTCTCCGGGTAAGCGTCATCTAGATATTCTGCGATCGCCCAAGAATCGATCACGGTGCGGTCCCCGTCTACGAGCACCGGCACCTGCCCCTGCCCCGAAAAAGCGATCGCATCTTTTTCGGTAAATCGCCAGGGCACCGTCTCGACGTCGATGCCTTTGTGGGCCAGCGCCAGCCGCGCTCGCCAGCAGTAGGGGCTAAAGCGGTAGCTGTCGCTCTCACCGGCTAGTTCGTAGAGCTTAACGGATGTCGCGATCGCCATGGTGAGTCCCCTTACAATCAGAAGTACCAAAATGAGGATAACCCATGGCCCAGATCTTTTTAGCCCTAGCTGCCGTATTGGGCGCCCTATCGGTGGCTAGCGGCGCATTCGCCTCCCACGCTCTGGCGTCGCGGCTGAGCGATCGCGCCCTAGAAATCTTCGAAACCGGAGCCCGCTACCAGATGTATCATGCCTTGGCGCTGCTAGTGGTGGCGCTCCTGTTGCGGGACGTCACCAGCCCTTGGCTGTCGGCTGCCGGTATCGCCTTCGTGACGGGGGTGGCGCTTTTTTCCGGCAGCCTTTACGCCCTGAGCTTGTCAGGAGTCAAAATCCTAGGTGCAGTTACGCCATTGGGCGGCCTGGCTTTTTTGGTGGGCTGGTGCTGCCTGGCCATAGCGGCGATCGGCAAGTAGGAGATTAGCGCCCTTTGGGGTGTGCAGCTCCTTTGAATCGGGACCGCTAGGGCACGGACGACAATAAAGCTACCCTATTCTGAACTCGCGGGAGCTGGATTCGTCGGGAGTGGGGTGGGCGAGGCGCTAGGGGTTACCGGCGAAACCCGAGGCACAGGCGGTGGCGCAGGCGTAGGTGGCGGAGCCGGAGCGGGTGGCGGAGCCGAGGCAGGCGGTGGTGCCGGAGCAGGGGGCGGTGAGGCCGGTGGCGCGTCTTGCCGAGGCTCTAGATCAGTTCTCGGCGCAGCAGTGCGGGGGACAGCGTCCTGTCTAGGCTGCAGATCGGGCCTCGGCGCAGTGGCAGCACCAGAATTCCGTCTCGGCGCTGGCGCTGGACTGGAGCGACTCTCCCGCGGCGGCGGGGCGGATTGCCGGGAGCGCGATCGCCGTGGCTCAGCCGAACTCGAGGAACCGCTGGATCTTCTTTCAGAATCAGTCACCCCACCCAGCGATCGCATTTTCTTTGGCTTGACAGGCTGTCGTTCGATTATGGCTTCACGGCCACTGAGACTGGGCCGCTCTGGAAAATCCTCAAAGGGAATCTCGTCTTCAATAGTGCGCATGAAGTCGCGCCACACCTGCGCCGCTGTGCCACTCTCGCCCCAGGTAGGAGTATCGTCGTCGTTCCCCAGCCAGACGCCTGTCACCAGCTGAGGGATGTAGCCAATGAACCAAAGGTCGCGGCGTGCTTCTGTCGTGCCGGTCTTTCCCGCCACAGGGCGATCGAGTCGGGCTCGCCTGCCAGTGCCGCTGTTGACCACGTTACGCAGCATCCAAGTGGTGATATTGGCGCTGTTCTGGTCCAAAGCGCGCTGAGGCTCGAATTCAGCTTCGTAAATGACTTCGTTATTGCGATTGAGCACGCGGGTGATGCTGTGGGGCGGTATGTAAAGGCCTTCGGCAGCTATCGTGCCGTAGCTCGCAGTCATTTCCAGTAGGTTAACTTCAGAAGTCCCTAGGGCCAGGGAATAGGCGGGCACCAGAGGGGAGCCAATGCCCATTTGGTGAGCCAGGGTCACAACAGGGTCGAAGCCAACGTCTATCAGTGTTTTGATCGCAACAATATTGATCGAAGACGTGAGGGCATCTCGCATGGAGACACTGCCCCGGTAGCGATCGCCATAGTTCGTGGGCTCGTAGCCGTCGATACTCACCTTTTCGTCTTCGTAGCTCTTATAGGGGGAGAAGCCCGCTGCGACAGCAGCAGCATAGACAATGGCTTTGAAGGTCGAGCCGGGCTGGCGCTGGGCCTGGGTCACCCGATTAAATTTGCCCTCCTCGAAATCGTTTCCGCCTACCATGGCGCGAATTTTTCCGGTATCCGGCTCGATCACCACCAAAGCAGCCTGCTTGAAATTCTGCCCTCCGCCGTATCTCTCAATTCCTTTTGCAACCGTCTCTTCCGCCTTCTTCTGCCAAGCTACGTTGAGGGTCGTCTCCACGGTCAGCCCTCCCGCCGCTAGCGCTTCGGGGGAAACGTAATTGGGCAGCTCTTGCTTCACGAAGGTTGTGAAATATGGGCTAGGGCTGTAGAGGTTCTTAGGCTGGCTGGGGGCAACCGCTAAGGGGGTGCCAACCACCTGCTCCATTTCACTAGGGGTGATGAACTCAGCGTCGACCATGCGCTGCAAAGTCAGATCGCGGCGCTGCTGAGCGGCGTCGAGGTCTACAAGTGGGGAGTAGACGCTGGGGGCAGGCGCCAGGCCAGCAATAGTGGCCATCTCAGACAGGTTCAGCGCTTCGATGGGTTTGGAAAAGTAAATCCAGGCGGCGTCAGCAACGCCGTAAGCTCCACCGCCCAAGTAAACCAGATTGAGATAGCTTTCAAGAATCTGCTGCTTGCTGAGGTTGTTTTCGATCTCCTGCGCCAGTAGGGCTTCGCGAACTTTGCGCTCTGCCGTGCGAGATTGATCGAGAAAGACGATGCGGGCGAGCTGCTGCGTAATGGTGCTGGCCCCCTCAATCACTTCCCGCGCCCGAATATTGGCGTAGGTCGCGCGAGCGATCGCCTTATAGTCCACGCCTGAGTGGTCGTAGAAGTTCTTGTCCTCCGCCGCGACGAACGCTTGTATCATCTGAGGCGGAATTTCTTCAAAAGGCAGCTTATCTCGCGTGGCGGGCCCGGTCTGCTGAAGTACGTTGCCGTCGCTAGCCTTAAGGGTCAGCGTCCCGTCCCGCACAAAGGTCAGCACCTCATCAGTCTCAGGCAGCCCGTCGCGGATGGTCTGTAGCGTTTGAATACCTGTAAAAAGGGTACCCGCCGCCGCTGCTCCCAATCCTAAGAATATCCAGGTCCACCAAGATACGCGCGCTGGTGGGTGTGGCTGTTGAGGGGGCTCCGGCGGAAGTTCCTCCGTCCTATCGCCCTCTGGGGTAACGCCGATGGATGGGCTCGACGCTGAACCCTCAACCGCTGCTGGGGCATCTTGCATCGATGCTCTGTGGACCAGCCAGCCAGATATGACCTTAAACCCGTCTCCAAAATTGGTCATAGCGTATGATCCTCCCACCACGCTTCAAATAAACTGCCCCCGCTGCAGCCCTTGGGAGCATTTTTCGAATTTGACTAAAGCCCCACGGCGTCTAAAAGACCTGCTTAGAGGACCGTTTGTCCCAGCGCGATCCCAGTTGCTAGCATACCAAACACCAAGAAAGGCTGGGCGCTAGCCTGATACTTGACGTCGTTTTCCAGTGGGTTGCGCAGAAAATACATGTCTTGAAATACGATTTGGGGCACAATCAGCAGCACTAGCACCGTTGCCAGCAGCGGCTGGCCGATATACATCAGATAGGCCGCGATGCCTGCTTGAAAGATGTCAATCGTCAATACGCCAATCCAAGCGGCAGTGGTGACGCCAAACATCACGGGCAGCGACTTTAGCCCCAGTTGGCGATCGCCCTCTACGCTTTTAAAGTCGTTGACCACGGCAATGCCTAGCCCCGCCAGGCTGTAGAACAGCGTCAGCACCATTACGGTGGGCGTCAGCACCCCAAACAGCGCGTGACCGGCCCACCAGGGCAGCGCGATGTAGCTAGCCCCTAGGGCGTAGTTGCCCAGCCAGCCGTTTTGCTTCAGCTTCAGCGGCGGCGCGGAGTAGATATAGGCCAAAAATGCCCCTCCCGCCGTCAAGGCCACCATGGACGGAAAGCGGTGGCCGGCCCACAGGTCTAGCAGCACCGCAACGCCGACGGCGGCCACCAGCAGCACCACAATTTGGGTCACGACCTGGGGGATGGAAATGGCCCCAGACGGAATGGGGCGGTAGGGTTCGTTGATGGCGTCGATCTCGCGATCGTAAAAGTCGTTGAGGGTTTGCGTGTAGCCGGTCATCAACGGTCCCGACAGCAGCATGCAGGCGGCGGCAATGAGCACGTTTTCCAGCGTCCATCGGTAGTGACCGGAGGACGCGGCGCCGCACAGCACGCCCCAGATCAGCGGAATCCAGGTAATGGGCTTCATCAGCTGCAGCCTGAGCTTCCAAATGGACGTCTCGCCCGCTTGGGCCCCTTTCATCCCCAAAAGCTGACGCGCCTTGCCCCCGCGACTGTTGGGGATATCGCCTGCAGGATCAGGCACAGGATTGGGGGACGGTGAATTGACCATGGTTCTGACAAAGTCCTAGTTGGGAGAGTGCTGAGTCGGGCAGCGGGAAAAGCCAGCCTTTAAACCGTAGCGTTAAGACTACGCGATCGCCACTGCGAACGCTTAAGCTGCAAATGAGATAATCAAATAGCCGTCGGTAAACTTAGCCCCCGACACTGATCGCCCTCGCAGCTCGGGCGGCAGCGCAATGTTGCGACGCTGATCACCGGCTTCGATGGTGACCTCTGGCCCATACTGTGTAAGCTTCACCTGCTTTTTGCTGAAGCCGGGCAAAAATAGGGAGACCTGACGAGCCGCCAGATCCACAGACAGCGGGGGCGGCGCATTTACCGCTTGATCGAAATCGGGTAAGGCCGCCATCAGCGGCTGCCAGTCGTCTCCCCGAGTCGGCAGCTTCGCGATGTCGAGGGGAGAAAAGGTCGCTTTGATGTCATCTGAAATATCGGCTTGGTTAAGCACCACGCCGCCAACGGTGAGGCCAATCTGCTGGGCACTACCCCAGAGGTAGGTCGCCGTGGCGATCGCCTCAGGCTGGTCAGTGGTCACAAGGTAGGCCATCACCCGGCGCGGGTCAGCGACGGCGCTGCGGCCTTGATCCAGCATGCCGTTCACCTGCTGGGTGGGCTGGTTGAGGGCGCTGCCGCCGGACCAGTCGACGTTGAGCACTGCTCCAGCCATGGGCTGTAGGAAGGGGGAGAGGGCCTTAACCACCTCCGACTCCAAAAACACCGAGCGGAAGCGCCTCAAGTACCAGCTCAAGATTTCCGGCATGCCCAGCATGCGCAGGGTGAGCTGGTCCCCGGGACCGTCGTAGACAATCACGTCATAGCTGCCGCCTGCGTCGTATTCTCGAATGGCGTTAAGGGCTAGGGCCGAGTCCATTCCAGGCAGCACCCCCAGCTCCTGGCCATACACCGACTTAAGGAAAGGCGATCGCAGGTAGCGGGCCTCTTGGCGCTTCACCTCCTCCCAGCTCTCCTCCAGCAAAACAGTAGCCTGAAGCTGAATGGCCTCTAGGTTGGCTTCGATCGCCGCTGGCTTGGTGCCACAGGTCACCCCGAGCAGCATTTCGAAGGCGGGGCCAGGGTCTTGGCTAGCTAAAAGAACGCGCTTGCCCTGCGCCGCAGCTTGCTTGGCAGCGGCGATCGCGGTGGTGGTGCGGCCTGTGCCGCCTTTGCCTAAAAACGTGAGGATGAGTGCCATGGTTCAATTCCTGCGAAATACGACGGATGAGACCCAAGCGGCGCTGCTTGAGTCTCAAAGTGCTGATTTTATTGTTTAGTTCTAACGCGGATGCGCAGTAAGCCCCCATTGATGGGCCTCACCACTGAAGCCGCGCTGGGCTATGCAGGCTGCAGCTCGTCCTCAAAAAACCAAGTAGAAAAGCTATCTTCCTCGAAGGCCACAATCGCGCCGACGCTGCTACCGTCTAACATCTTAAAGTCCTGAATCGTCCCCGTCTTACCTAGGTGGTCAACCACGTCTTTAGACACCCGATCCCGCAGTCGACAAACTTTTACCCGCTGACCAATCTCCATCACAACTCCATTGACAACGCTAAACCAAACCATTTCACAGTTTAACAGTGTCTTGCAGTTGATTAAGATGCTGTAGGATCGAATTCTTCCGTTTCGTCACCCCCATCCTTATAAGAAAATCGCACCATGCTGGCTAAAAGAATCGTTCCCTGCCTAGACGTCAAAGCCGGTCGCGTTGTCAAGGGCGTCAACTTTGTTGGCCTCAAAGACGCGGGAGACCCGGTGGAGCTAGCGCACGTCTATAACAATGCCGGGGCTGATGAGCTGGTGTTTCTGGATATCACCGCCACCCATGAAAATAGAGACATCATCGTAGATGTGGTCTACCGCACGGCGGAGCAGGTCTTTATCCCCCTGACGGTAGGGGGCGGCATCCAATCACTAGAGATGATCAAGACCCTGCTGCGGGCTGGGGCCGACAAGGTCAGCATCAACTCGGCAGCAGTGCGGCGCCCAGAGTTTATCAATGAAGCGAGCGCGAGATTCGGCGCGCAGTGCATCGTGGTTGCCATCGACGCCCGACAGCGAAAGACCGGAGACGGGTGGGATGTGTACGTGCGGGGAGGACGGGAAAACACCGGCCTCGACGTCCTAGTCTGGGCCAGCGAGGTCGTAGAGCGCGGCGCGGGAGAGCTGCTGGTCACCAGCATGGATGCCGACGGCACCCAAGATGGATACGATATTGCCCTGACGCGGGCGATCGCCTCTCGGGTTGGCGTACCGGTGATTGCCTCAGGCGGGGCGGGCAGCTGCGACCACATCCGCGAAGCGCTGATGGAGGGCCGGGCAGAAGCGGCGCTATTGGCCTCTCTGCTACACTACGGCACCTTGACGGTGGACGAAATCAAGGCCTATCTCCAACAGCACAAAATCGTCGTTCGCCAGGGCAGCAGGGGGCAAGAGCAAGTTTAAGCCTTACCCCGAGTGATCTTTCCCTTAATATTTGTCCCTGGCTGGAAGCGTTTCCCCGCAGAGCTTAAAAGAAGTGGAGTAATTTCCCCCGTTCTTCAAATACAATGCTACGCTGTAAATGTTACGAATGATTGCGTAGCATTTAAGAAATGTTTATAATTCTAATTTTTGTTGTTGGTCTTGTGGCCTGGGCACTGCACCTCATGCAGGAGGCGGTGGATCACCAAGAGTTTTCTTTAATGCTCGCTGGCTTTTTGGTGTCGAGCGCAGCGGCGGGGCTTGTCGCTGTGTATCTACTGGTAAGCCACTCTTTCACCGATATTGCTGACATGGAGCGGCGCTATGGGCTCCAGCAGCGCATGGATGGCTATTTTGCTGGCTCAAACGTGGTTAACGTTACCGCCATAGAGGAGTTTTGATCTAACTTGTGAACTTGCGTTCTCTTGTGCGAGGCGCTGGGTTAGGGTAACAAATACCGCCTTTTCTGAGCCCTCGTAAGATGTCTGACCCGTTTCTTCTCAGCCGCATTTTACTGCAGTTCGCTAGCAGTGATGACGATTTAATTCAGGAGCTTTCTGCTGCTGCGCTCTCTCCCGATGGTTGTCTCTGGGTGAGTTCGGACGAATATATCAGTATCGAGCGCCTCTCTCCGCTTGGAGACATGGTGTATGGGAAACACACCTCATTTGCGCTCAGTGACTTTATCGAGCTCTATCACCCAGACGATGAGGTCGATATTGAGGGAATGGACTATGCTGATCCTTATTTGTGGTTCACAGGTTCTCATAGCTACAAGCGGAGCAAGACTAAGGGTAAGGATCCGCAAGACGATATTCAGCGCCTCTCCCAGCTCAAGCGTGACGAAAACCGCTATCTACTGGGTCGCATTCCGTTGCTGGGCGGAGCGCTACATCGCACCTGCTCCCACCCCCAGCAGCCCGACCAGGTTATCCACGCCGCCCGGCTCCAGGCTGCTGGGGACGGCAACTGCTTAACGGAAGCGCTAAAAGAAGATGCTCACATCGGTCAAATTGTGTCGAGCCGTCTGCCCAGTAAGGATAACGGGCTCGATATTGAAGGGCTTGCAGCGAAAGGGGACCGAGTCTTGCTGGGGCTACGGGGTCCTGTGCTGCGGGGTTGGGCCGTTTTGATCGATATCACGGTGGAGGAGCTTGAACCGGGGATCTTGACCCTAAAGCCCATTGGTGATGGGGGGCGCCCATACCGCAAGCACTTTTTGAACCTGAATGGATTAGGCATTCGGGAGCTTTGTTTACGGGGGAACGACTTAGTTGTGCTGGCGGGACCAACAATGGCGCTGGAGGGGGAGATGCGGCTGTTTCGGGTACCAAATATTTTCGAGCGGACCTACGACGCACTGCTCGACCAGCCTGACGATGTACAGGTTATCTTCGATCTCCCGTTTACGATTGGGTCCGACCACGCTGAGGGACTGGCGCTAATTTCCTGCCTAGGACAGCCAGACGCGCTCATGATTGTCTATGATTCTCCGAACGAGATTAGGCGAATCGCCGCAGACGCCATCTTGATGGATGTCTTCCGTTTGCCCCAGTAGGCATCTGCCCTAGCAAGCGTCTGCCCTCTGCCGATATATCTTCTGCATTTGATGTCAAGATGAGACGTAGGAGCTATTGCAATTTGGCTGAGCACCACCGAATTTTGCCCCCCATCGACGTCGCGCTGAGCTTTAGATCAAAACTAGCGCTAGTGCGACAGGGCCGACGCAGTGGACCGGTGCTCCAGCCGTTGGAAGACCGCTTGAATGACGCAGATCTTACGACTTATGCAGATCTATTTAGACTACAGCGCGACAACCCCCCCGCACCCAGACGCAATCGCCATCATGCAGCGGGTGATGGCCTCTGAGTGGGGAAATCCTTCCAGCCTGCACCAGTGGGGCGTGCGCGCTGCCACCTATGTCGAACAGGCCCGCATTAGCGTGGCGTCGCTGGTCAACGCGCCCATCGATGGTATTGTGTTCACCTCTGGCGGCACCGAGGCCAATAATCTTGCGATTTTGGGCACGGCCCGTCGCTACCACAGGCCGCAGCATTTAATTATTTCCAGCGTTGAGCACTCAGCGATCGCAGAACCCGCACGGCTTCTAGAGCAGCAGGGCTGGCGGGTGACGCGGCTGCCCGTAGGCCACCAGGGCCGCGTTTCTCCTAAAGATTTAGAGATGGCGCTGCAGCCCGATACGGTGCTGGTGTCGGTGATCTATGCTCAAAGCGAGGTGGGTACCCTGCAGCCTGTCCAAGAGCTCGGGGCGATCGCCCGCCGCCACGGGGCCTTGTTTCACACCGATGCGGTGCAGGTCGCGGGCCGGCTCCCCCTAGATGTACAACAGCTTCCTGTGGATATGCTTTCCCTGTCGAGCCACAAAATCTACGGCCCCCAGGGAGCCGGGGCGCTGTACGTCCGCTCTGGGCTCCCCCTGGTGCCACTGCTGGGCGGTGGGGGGCAAGAGCGGGGGCTGCGCTCGGGCACCCAGGCGACTCCGGCGATCGCCGGGTTTGGCGTGGCTGCGGCCCTGGCCAGCAAGGCTCTTGCGGTCGAAAGCGTGCGCCTGCAGCAGTTGCGCAATCGCCTCTGGCAGCAGCTCAAATCAGAGTCGCGTCTGCGGCTCACGGGTGACCCGGTACACCGGCTGCCCCATCACCTCAGCTTTTACCTGCCCCACGGGGACGGCGCCCAGCTCAGCGGTAAGACGCTGGTGCGACAGATGAACCTAGCGGGCATTGGCATTAGCGCCGGGTCGGCCTGCCACAGCGGCAAGCTTTCCCCTAGCCCAATCCTTAAGGCGATGGGCTACGGCGATCGCGCCGCCAAGTGTGGCATTCGGCTGAGCCTAGGATGTCACACCACCGAGGCTGATGTGGACTGGGTAGCGATGGCGCTGAGGCAGGTATTAGACCGCTGTCCGGCACCCGCCCTTGCGCCAGTTTAGGCGATCAATATCAACCGATATCAAGGGCAATACTAGAGGGGCAGCACAAAAGGGGAAGCGGCAAATGGGTAATGGACGGCTAATTGTACTAACAGGTCCCAGCGGTGTGGGTAAGGGAACGCTGCTGGACCGCCTGCTGCAGCAACACCCAAAGCTGAGGCTTTCCGTATCGGCCACCACCCGCTCCCCCCGCCCGGGAGAAGTCGACGGGGAAGACTATTTTTTCATCAGCCGCGATCGCTTCGAGCATATGCAGGACCAGGATGAGCTGCTGGAATGGGCCGAGTTTGCCGGCAACTACTACGGCACCCCCAGTCGCGGTGTGGAAGAGCAGATCGCCGATGGTCATTCGGTGGTGCTAGAAATCGAGCTCGTAGGGGCACGGCAGGTACGTCAGATCTTCCCAGACGCCTTCACCATTTTCATTTTGCCGCCGTCCCTAGATGAGCTGGAGCGCCGACTGCGAGACCGGGGGCACGACTCTGCTGATGCCATTGAGCGTCGGCTGGCGCGGGCGAGAACCGAGATCTCGGCGGCTGATGAATTTGACCTGCAGGTGGTGAATGACGACCTCGACCGGGCGATCGCCGAAGTCGAAGCGGCGCTATTTTCCACTGTCGCCCCCCACAACCACGTTGCGAATTCGCAGGCTGGGGCCTCCGCAGCCAACGGGTAGGCCGCTCTGCTCTTCTTTGCCGCACCCGCCTGACTCGTCCCACTGAAAGTCGTCGCCGATGGCCTCAATGTCGGCCAAGGTGCTAAACACGTTGCCGGAGAGGGTGACATCCCGCAGCGGCTCTGCCAGCTCGCCATTACGAATCATCCAGGCTTCTCCAGCCGTAAAGGTAAACAGCTCGCCATTGGTCATACCGCCGAGCCAGTTGCGGGCATACACCCCCTGAGAGATGCCGCTAATCAGGTCTTTGGCAGGCGTTTGCCCCCGCTCAATCCAGGTGTTGGTCATGCGGACGATGGGAGGGTAGTGGTGGCTGAGGCATCGGGCATTGCCCGTGGGCTTTTCATCCAGCCGCCCCGCCGTTTCCCGGGAGTGAAGCCGCCCCGCTAGCCGCCCGTCGCGGATGAGCTGGGTAGTGGTGGCGGGCACCCCTTCGTCGTCGTAGAAGTAGCTGCCCCGGTGTCCGGTCAGAGCGGCTCCGTCAAACACCTGCAGCATGGCGGGGCCAAAGCGACGGCCCAGGGACATTACCTCCAGCAGGTCTGGGCTTTCGTAGGTCATGTCGGCTTCGGACAGGTGGCCGAAGGCTTCGTGGACGAACAGCCCGGTCAAAATGGGATCAATCACCACGGTGTAGGTGTTCCCTTTGATGGGAGAGAGGTCCAGAGCCTTGACGGCGCGATGGGCGGCGGAAGTAACCTGGGCGTCGAGATGCTCTAGGTCTTCATAGGCCTGCCTGGAGCCAACGGTCTCCCGCCCGGTTTGCACCTGCCTCCCCGACCGAGCAGTGGCTGCAAAGCGCATCTCCAGGTCGGTCCAGCGCTGCTCTAGCAGCGTTCCCTCTGATGTCGCCAGCATCACCTGCTGGGATTGATCGGTGTAGTACACCGAGGCAGCGGTAATCCGGTCGTCAGCGCTGTGAAGCAGATCGCAGTAGCGATCGCACAGCGCCTTCTTTTGAGCCAGCGAAATCTGGCGGGGGTCGCTTCCCGTCAGCGGGAGTGTGCAGCTAGTCTGTACGGGATCAACGGGAGCCAGGATGGTTTCGTCGCTGCCTACAGCCCGAGCAGCGGCGATCGCCGCCTCAATGTGCTGCGTCAACTCTCCGAGGCGGTTGAAGCTAACGAATCCCCAGCCGCCGCGATAGCAGGCCCGCACCTGCCCGCCGATGGCCATGCCCTCGTTTAAGGTTTCGACTCGCCCGCTCCGTAGCACGATGGCAGCGCTTTCCGAAGTTTCCAGTCGAATAGCCAGGTAGTCCACTTGGGGACTGTAGCGGGCAATCTGGTCGCTCAAGAAATTTTGAGCGTCCGCAAAACGAATCGGCATGGGCCTCCCCTGGGGATTGCGAGTATTCTTATTTTGCAGCATGGGTGACCCGGCGCCTATACTCTGGGTGTGACGCCCTGCCGCCTTGTCCCCTATGCGCCTCCCCCTGCCGCTTTTTAATCACAGCAACCGCAGCCCCAACCACATCGCGGAAGTCGTTGAGACCTCAACCACCCAATTTTTGGCCCAGTGTCTGCAGCCTCAGGACCTAAGCTACGCTACCATGCCGCCTTTCGGCAGCTGGGTTAAGGCCATAGATGAGGCTTCAAGCAACTGGGTTTACGGGGTGGTGTTTCATGCCACAACCACCTCGGTAGATGCGGTCCACCGGACTCAGGCTCTTGGGCTTTCCCTTGATGAGCTGCGGGAGCAGCAGCCTCAGATCTTCGCGATGCTCAAAACTGACTTTCAAGCTGCCCTCGTCGGCTTCTACAGCGGTGAGCAATACTACCAATACCTGCCGCCGCGCCCGCCCCAAGTCCATCAGCCGGTGTATCAGTGCGATCCTGAAGACGTGATCGCATTCACCGAAACCCTAGACTTTCTGCGCACTCTGCTGCAGGTGACAGGCGCCCCCGTCGACAGCCTGGTTGCCGCCACAATTCGAGAGGTGTATCAACTGCGGCAGGGCGATCGCCCCTGGCTGGTGCAGGCGGGACGCGCCCTCAGCCTGCTGCTCAAGGATGATTACGATCGGCTGCGGATTATTTTGAGGCAAATTCATCTCTAGCGGTAAGGGCGAATTAATAGCACAGGGGTTTTCTATTTGATGGGGAGTCGAACGCGCGGTGTCCATACCTTTCCTGACCTGCGACAAAGCGCTTGAAAGGACACAAAGAGCCCCACACAGCGGGGAGCCATTCTAACTTGTGTCATTCCCCCCAACCAAGCCTGCCTTGCGATCAGGATAATTTGGAAAAGGTCGCGTTTGCCCTCTCTTCAAGTGCAGTTTAAGTCGATAGTTCAGTGGTCATAGATCAACATTGGTTTCGAGATGCCCTTCGTCTGAGGGGTTCAGTCATCCCGGCTATCTGGCCTCGCACCCTGCTGTGCACTGCTATTGGGGCGATCGCCTCCGTGCTCTACGCCCTCGACATCAACGTCGCGCTGCCCTTTAACAGTATTATTCCTGACCTGGTGCTGGGTCTGCTGCTCGTATTCCGCACCAATACGGCCTACGCCCGGTTTTGGGAAGGCCGCCAGCTGTGGGGCAGTTTGGTGAACGCCACGCGCAACCTGGGCCGGCAGATTTGGATCAACGTTCGAGAGCGGAGCGAGCAGGATCGGGAGACGAAAACGGCCACGGTGAGGTTGCTGAGCGCCTTTGCCGTTGCGCTCAAGCTTCACCTGCGGGGAGAGTCGTTAGAGCCGCTGCAAGCGTTCATGTCTTTGCCGCAGTTTAAGTCGCTCAACCAAGAAAACCACGTGCCGCTGCAAATCGCCTTTTGGATTGGGGATTACCTGCAGCTTCAGTACCAGCGCGATCGCCTACCGGTCTACCAGCTCCACGGTATGCAGGAGCTGTTGAATAAGCTGGTGGACGTGCTGGGCGGCAGCGAGCGAATTTTGAAAACGCCTATTCCGCTGGCCTACGCCATTCACCTGAAGCAGCTCCTGCTGCTGTACTGCTGCGTGCTGCCGTTTTTGGTGGTAGACACCTGGGGGGTATGGACCGGCGTGGTCACGGGAATTGTCAGCTTTACGGTGTTTGGAATTGAGGAAATCGGCGTCGAGATTGAAAACCCCTTTGGCCACGACCCGAACGATCTGCCCCTAGACGCCATTTGTCAGACCATCGCCCAGAATATGGAGGCGCTGATCGCCGCTCAACCCCGCACGACGCCACCCCTCTCAATTGAAACTGGAATTTCTAGGACCCACCCTTAGCGATCGGCGCTAGGCCAAGCGTGAAAGCCCTAAGCAGATTAGGCTTGGAATCATGGAAAATACCAGCAAAACCGTGCTCAAAACCAGCGCCAAAGTAGTCATTAGCCACTTCTCGCTCCAGCCATTCAAGATGGCCTGATCTGGATTAGCGGGCGGGTAAAGAACTTCGACCGACTCGCCGACTTGATGGGAGGGTGAATCAGACCACCACAGTGTCGAGAGCTGGTAGGACTCGCCTGAAGCGGTTTTGAACTTGATTACTGGCTGATACAGAATATCCCCATCTTCTTCGGTTTTCTCTAGAACTTGCGTTACCGTCCCCTGCATAGCTGACAGCGTAGCCAACCAGCTGCGACGACGGTTTGCCCAGTAGGTTGACCCTAGAAGCACAGCCAGCGGAAAGATGCAGAGGGACAGCAGGGCGATCGCAGCCCTACTCAAAAACCTTTCGGGATTAGCCCCTAGGATATTTAAAGTGAGGGGATATTTCCACACTTGCCCCTTACTTGCCTGAATTGCAGCAATGATGGGGAAGATGATACCAAGTCCGGCAAGAATCGGCAGCAGAGCGATGCCGATGACAGTCAAGGGCAAAACCAGGCTGTATAAGGTGGACGAAATCACCCAGTTCATGGCGTTGCGACCATGCTGGTCGAAATGGGGCTGCTGGGCTTTACCCGTTTGCCAAATAATTAGGGGGGCAATGATGCCAATGAACGGAACAGGGACGAGCCAGCCCGACAGCAGAGAAAGATGCAGAAAGATAACCCAGTTCGGCGCTGTGCTATTGCCTGACATCACTCTTTGGTAAAAAGCTATTCGCGACGTGAATGTCTTCCACATTACCATGCTCCTTTCTTCTAGGGTCAATAGGCTTGAATCGGCCTTGAGCCTTTTAATTGGCACCGTAGCTTTGAGCAACCAGGGCAGAAAGGTCGGAAAAACCCTTCAAAGTAGAGGTAGCGACTTACTGTAGTGATTTTTACAGAGGGAGAGCGACGTTATGGAAAGGTGCTGTGGAAGCTCGCTAGCGTGTGGCTCAAATCGAGAGAGGTCCATCCTAGCTATAAGCGTCGCAAGGTATGGCGCAAAAGATTAGAGGTGGCAATGGACGTTAGGGGTCCCAGGGCCGACAGCGCATAGTGTGGGTCCAAACCGGAGCATCTGTACACAGCGCTTGGCCCAGCCAATGGGGTTCACGCCAACCATAATGAGACCCAAAACCTGGCAATAAGCGAAGAGCGAGCGATCATTAGGCGACGGCAGAATCCATACGTCAAGAAGGTTCAGGCTCACCAAGGCACGGCCAAGCAAGACCAAGGGTTCACTCCGGAATCTGGCCCTCCTCCTCACGCGGTTGCCTCGTTATACAGCTGCTCATTATGCTTCACAGACTTGTACAAATCCACAATCGGATTCGGATAATCCACCCCAATCCGCACCCCGCAGCGCTTCTGCTCCTCATTCGAAAGCTTCCAGGGCTCATGCACCTTACTCGCCGGCACGTCCGCCAGCACCGGCAGCCAGTGCTTCACGTAATGGCCCTTCTGGTCGTAATCCTTCGACTGCTTCGGAATATTGAAGTAGCGGAACCCACGCGCATCATTGCCTACCCCGGCGGTATAGTTCCAGTTGCCGTAGTTGCTGCACACGTCGTAGTCCACCAGCCGCGACTCAAACCACTCCGCCCCCATGCGCCAGTCGATGCCCAGGTTTTTGGTCAAAAAGCTGGCCACATTCTGCCGTCCCCGGTTTGACATAAAGCCCGTCGCCGCCAGCTCTCGCATGTTGGCGTCCACAAGGGGAAAGCCCGTCTCCCCTTTTTGCCAGCGCTCAAAGCGGTCCCAGTCCTGCTCCCAAGGAATATCGATACCCTGGATGCCGGCGGGCCGAAACAAGGCGTTGCCGTACTTGAGGGCCACAAACCGGAAGTAGTCTCGCCAGCGCAGCTCAAACACTAGCCAGTAGGTGGAGTCGTTTCCCACCCGCTCTTGCTCATAGCGCTGCACTTCTTCGTAGACATAGCGCGGCGACAGGCAGCCCAAGGCCAGCCAGGGCGAAAACTTGGACGAATAGTCCGCCCCCAGCATGCCGTTGCGGGTCTGCTTGTAGCGGCGCAGGTTGTCCTGCTGCCAAAAATAGGCCTCAAGCCGCTGTTTTCCGGCGGTTTCGCCCCCTTCGAAGGCCATCACGCCGCGCTCGTCTGGCTGGCGAGGCTCAACTCCAAAGTTCTCCGGAGTCGGTAGAGCGCCAACATCGACATCGGGCAAGGGCCGCAGCATTCCGGGCTGAGGAAAGGTGGGGTAGACCGTGGCGTTTTTTTCAACCGCTTTGCGGAACTGGGTGAAGACGTCAGGCAGCTTGCTCAGCTCAAACGGCAGGTCATCGACATGGTGCAGGGTGGCGCCCCAGAAGGACTGTTGCTCAACTCCAAGGGGCTCCAGCGCCTCAGCTAAGGCGTCCTCTACGCGGGTCTCTTCTGAGGTGGCCTCTCGGTAGTAATAAACGCCATTGACCCCTAAGTCCTGAGCCAGCTGGGGAACGATCTTCTCCGGCTCGCCGCAGCGGATGACTAAATCACTGCCCAGCGATCGCAGGCTGTTCCGCAAATCCGCCACGCTCTCTAGCAAAAACCTCGCCCGATACGGCCCGGTTTTAGGGAAGCCGAAGGCCGTGGTGCCAAACTGGCGAGAATCAAAACAGTAGACGGGAATTACCTTGGCTCCTGCCTTGAGCGCCTTGGTCAGGGGCTCGTGGTCGTGCAGGCGCAGGTCGTTGCGGTACCAGATAAGGATGCGGTTGGTCAAAACAAGGTTCTACAGGTAACTTTCTGAATTATTTATAGTCCTCCTGCACAGGGAACAAGGACGGCCAGAGGGCAGAACTTGATTCTGAGACCGTCATAAGCTCTTGATTTGCGTCCAGTAGCGATCAAACAGCTCCACCGCATCACCCACAGGCGCAATCCCCTCGCAGTTGTCCAAGATCTTCTCCGGCGGGAAGAGATTTTCGTTCTCCGTCAGCTCGCTGGAGAGCAGATCAAACGCCGCCTGGTTGGGGGTGGCAAACTTGAGCCGATCCACTGCCCCTGCTGCCACCTCAGGCGTCAGCATAAAGTTAATCCAGGCGTAGGCTGCGTCGGCGTTGGGCGCCCCTTTCGGGATCACCATGGTATCAGTCCACACCGAAGAGCCGCTCTTGGGAATCACGTAGGTGAGCTTGTCGCTTTTCAATGTCGCCTCGATAGCATCTACAGAATACACCATGGCCAGCAGGCTGTCGCCGCCGAACATTTGGTCTTCCCAGCCGAAGGACTTAAAGGAAGATACGGCAGGCTTCAGCTCCGCCAAGCGCTTGTAGGCTTCTTCCAGCTTGGCTTCGTCGGTAGAGTTGTAGGAGTGGCCCAGGGACTTGAGCATGGCCCCCAGGGTTTCCCGCATGTCGTCCAGCAAGGTCATGCGGCGGGAGAGGCGACTCTTGTTCTCCCACAGGTAGTCCCAGTCTTCTGGGCCATCTGTGAGCACGTCGGAGTTGTAGATCAGGCCCGTCGTGCCCCAGCTTACCGGCACGCTGTGGGCGTTGCCAGAATCGTAGCCGGGATCTTCCCACTTAGGCTGGAGGGTACCTAGGCCCTGCAGCCGGTCCTGGTCCAGCTCGCTCAGCAGGCCCAGCTTAATCATCTGGGTCACCATGTAGTCCGAGGGATACATGACGCTGTATTTGTCGCCGCCTCCAGCCTGCAGTTTGGCCAGCATGGCCTCGTTGGACTCGTAAATGTCCACCGTCACCTCAACGCCGGTTTCTTCGGTGAACTGCTTAATCAGCGCCTCGTCACTGTAGTCGGCCCAGGTGTAGACATTTAGCGTACCTGATGGCTCGGCAGCTTGCGCCTCGTCTGCTCCTTCCGCCTCCTGAACGTCGGAGAGCTGGCGGCTGCAGTTGGACAGGGCGATCGCCGAAAGGGCCGCAGCAGAGCCCTGGAGAAAATGGCGGCGGCTAGATCGCCCCAGGCCGAGGGATTCGAGCCTGCCATGGTTAGCTCGATGGGACATGGTCGTCGCTCCTTACGCGCTGGTGATCTCGGTCCAGTACTCTTCGTAAAGCTGGGTTGCCTCATCTACAGGGGCAATGCCCTCGCAGCGGGACAGGACTTCCTCTGGCGGGAACAGGTCTTTGTTTTCTTTCAGCTCATCCGAAAGCAGGTCGTAGGCCTCTTTATTGGGGGTAGCGAAATACAGGGTGTCTACCGCTTTGGCCGCTACCTCTGGGTCGAGCATGAAGTTCATCCAGGCATAGGCCGCCTCGGTGTTGGGGGCACTCTTCGGAATCACTATGGTGTCGGTCCACACCGAGGAGCCGCTCTCCGGGACGATGTATTCTAGATTCTCGTCTTCTAGGGTGGCGGCGATCGCGTCGACGGAATAGGCCATCACCACCAGCAGGTCCCCGCTCAAGATTTGGTCTTCGTAGCCGAAGGACTGGAAATCAGCGATGGCGGGCTTGAGCTCTAGCAGCCGCTGATAGGCTTCCTCTAGTTCAGCCTCGTCGGTGGAGTTGTAAGAATAGCCTAGAGATCTGAGCACAGCCCCTAGGGTTTCCCGCATATCGTCCAGCAGGGTCAGGCGCCCTGAGATCTGGTCCATGTTCTCCCATAGATAGTCCCAGTCTTCTGGCGTCGAACCCAGTTCAGCTTTGTTAATCAGTAAGCCAGTGGTCCCCCAGCTCACTGGCACGCTGTGCTTGTTCTGTCCGTCGTATACAGGGTCCTGCCACTTCTCTCTAATTTGGTCCATGCCTTCAAGCTGGCTGGGGTCTAGCTCGCTGAGCAGATCTAAACCGATCATCTCCTGCACCATGTAGTCCGAGGGGTAGATGATGCTGTAGGTATCCCCACCGCCAGCCTGCAGACGCGCCAGCATGGTTTCGTTGGAGTCGTAAATGTCTGATACCGCTTTGTACCCTGTGCGCTCAGTGAACAGGGCCAGCAGGCCTTCATCTACATAGTTAGCCCAGGTATAGATATAGAGCGTGTCCGCATCGGCGCCGTTGCCCTGGGCGGAGGCCGTTTCTTCGCTCTCTTCACCATCGGACGAGCTGTCAGATGGGGCGCTGTCAGACAAAGTACGACCGCAGTTCGCCAAGGCCATGCCCGACAGGGCTGCCCCAGAGAGCTGCAAAAAACGCCGACGGTTGGAGGTCAGGCGACGGGATTGCCGGCTAGGATATCGTGGATTGCGCGTCATGGGAACAGCAGCCTCCTATTAATCTGCAGCGTGGACTGAGTGAATGGGATGGGGTGGCCCGTCAGTTGCGCCTGAGTTGAGTCGCGCCCGACAAGCGGCCTAATATTCAATCTGATGTTAAGGAGTATAAGCTTTGATTTGCTCGTGTCAATAACTCTACGCGCAAAAAGTTAAGGGACTAGGGCAAGACCATCTGTCTCATGCCACCAGACGTACACCGGAGAATGCAGGTCTAATAGCTCTGCCACTTTTGGCTGCAGCACCTGGAGGCGATCGCCCGACTTGAGCTTAACGACATACTGCACGTGGGCCCCCAAATACATCACATTTGTCAGCTCCCCCGCAAAGCAGTTTTTCACGTCCTGGGGCTGGAGCGCCAGGCGAATGGCCTCAGGGCGCACGCTGACCACCACCGAGCCAGGCCCCGAAAAATCGCTCGCTGCAGTGGCCGGGATTAGCATTGTCAACCCGTTCTCGGTCATCACCTGCAGGGTTGCGCTGTCCCCCTGCTGCACGTGCCCCTTGAAGAGATTCGTATCCCCAATAAAATCGGCGACGAAAGCAGAACTGGGGCGATCGTAGATTTCCGTGGGGCTGCCCACCTGCTCAATCGCCCCGTCATTCATCACGGCAATGCGATCGCTGAGGCCGAGGGCCTCTTCTTGGTCGTGGGTCACCATTACAAAGGTCACCCCTAGACCTTTATGCAGGTTAGACAACTCCATCTGCATCTCTTTCCGCAGCTTGAGATCTAGGGCCCCTAGGGGCTCATCCAGCAGCACCACGGCGGGGCGGTTCACCAGAGCCCGGGCCAAGGCCACCCGCTGCTGCTGCCCCCCGGAGAGCTGGTTGGGGTAGCGGCGCGCGTAGTCCTCCATTTTCACCAGCCGCAGCACTTCAGCCACGCGATCGCGCACCACAGGTTTGGGGTGTCGCTGAATTCTTAGCCCAAAAGCGATGTTGTCCCAAACCGTCATGTGTCCAAACAGGGCGTAGCTTTGAAACACCGTATTGACCGGGCGGCGGTAAGGCGGCACATTCACCACCGAACGTCCCTGGATGAGCAGGTCTCCCGCAGTAGGCGCCTCAAATCCTGCAATTAGGCGCAGTGTGGTGGTCTTACCGCAGCCAGAAGGACCTAGAATACTAAAAAACTCGCCTGAGTAAATGGACAGGTCGACGCTGCGAACAGCTGTGTCGTTGCCGAAAACTTTGAATACTTTGCGAAGCTCTACATCTGGGACGCGGTGGCTGGCATGGATCTGCCCATTTCGAACAGCGGTTTGAGACATAGTGTTTTTTACAAATATGGGCTGACCTATGTAAAGTGGCGTGGATAAATCAGCATGCGTGACGAGCGAGTCGAGCCTGTAGGCATCATGGTTTTTCGGGGGGCTAAGCGTCTTTTTAGGGCAAGGCGGTCTTGGGGCAAGGCATCCGAGCGTGAAGCCAGGCACAATCTCAGCGCAGTAGCTGCATCGTACCGAATCGGCATCGAGATTGCTACACTCAGGTCTAGCAGCGCTTTCAGTGGAATGCCGCTGTGTTAGATACAAGTCTACAAGATGATCACCTTCGGATCGCGATGCGGGGCGTTGCTAAATTCAAGAGTTTCCATCACGACTAGACGCTATGGCAATCAGTCAATCTCCAGCCCGGACCAAATTTCATAGCCGCGCCCCTCGCGAGACCGGGCGCACCGTTGGCCAGCAGTTTCAGTCTGTGGTCGCGATGGTCGTTACGTCCCTGCTGCTGCTGGGCGGAATTGGCAGCAGGCTGGCCTACCTACAGATCATTGAAGGCGAGCACAATCAGGAGCTGGCCGAAGATAATCGCATTCGGCTGCTGCCCCGCCCCCCAGAGCGGGGACGTATTCTCGATCGCAATGGTCAGGCCCTTGCTGAAAATCGCCTCTCCTATTCGGTGTATCTTTGGCCGCTGAAGCGAGAAGATAGAAACTGGGAGCCCACATTCACCCGACTGTCCCAGATTTTAGACATTCCGGTGGAAGATATCCGACAGCGCCTCGACCAGGCGGGATACAACTCTCCTTTGCTCGTGCGCGTTGCCCGCGACATTACCCCGGCTCAGCTCACGGCGCTGATGGAATTTAAGTCTGAGCTGACGGGAATTCAGGTAGAGGCGGAAACGGAGCGGATTTATCCCAACGGGGACCTAGCCGCCCACGTTCTGGGCTACACCGGAGAAATTAGCGACGCGCTGCTTGCCGAGCTGATCGACGACGGCTATCGGCTGGGAGACGTGGTGGGTCAACTGGGGGCTGAGTCAGCCTTTGAGAGTCAGCTTCGCGGGGAGTGGGGCGGTCGCCAAATCGAGGTGGACGGCATTGGGCAAGTGCTACAGATTTTGAGCGAGAAGCCCGCCGAGCCTGGGCGGGACGTGCAGCTTACCCTGGATCTTCCGCTACAGCAGGCGGCTGAAGATGCCCTGGGAGACCTCAAAGGCGCCGTTGTCGCCCTCGATCCCCGCAATGGAGAGGTGTTGGCCATGGTGAGCCGCCCGGCCTTTGACCCCAATGTGTTTTCAACCCATATCACCAGCGTTGAGTGGGAGCGGCTGCAGAGCCTGGAGTTTCCCTTTGTTAACCGCGCCCTGCAGGGCTACGCTCCCGCCAGCACCTTCAAAATTGTCACCACTAGCGCCGCTATCGAATCGGGTCGGTTCTCGCCCCGCGCTGTTCTCTCCACCTATCCCTTCATCAGGGCAGGCGGAATTCAGTTTTGGGACTGGAATCGGGCTGGGTTTGGACCGCTGTCTTTCCCAGGGGCGATCGCCATGAGCAGCGACACCTTCTTTTACCAGACGGCCATGCGTATGGGGGAGAAGCCCTTAATTGAGTGGACCCGGCGCTATGGGTTTGGCTCTAAGAGCGGAATTGAGCTGGTAGACGAAGAGGCGGCAGGGCTGGTGCCCGATGAGGAATGGAAGCTAGAAAACCTGGACGAGCCCTGGTACTTGGGGGACAGCATTAACATGTCCATCGGGCAAGGCTACCTCCAGGCCTCACCTCTGCAGGTGGCGGTGATGTTCGCCGCAGTGGCCAATGGGGGCGATCGCGTCATCCCCCACCTCTACAAAGATCCCGACACCACGCGCCAGTGGCGACAGTCTTTAGGACTCTCGGACGCGACGGTGCGCGTCCTGCAGGATGGCGTGCGCCAGGTGATTACCAGCGGTACGGGCCGCAAGCTCAACGTGCCCCACCTGCCGCCGTTGGCCGGCAAGAGCGGCACCGCTGAAGACCCGCCCCGAGAGAACCACACTTGGTTCGGCGCCTACGGCCCCTACGAGAATCCCGAGGTGGTGGTGGTGGCCTTTGGTGAGAATTCCGGCGGCGGCGGCTCAGGCATTGCCGCTCCCATCGTCCAGAAGGTGCTGGAGGCCTACTTTAAGAGCCCCAATCCTGCAGAGCGTAAGAAGTGAGATCATGACGGTCACCGAGTCACCACTATTGACGTTCTCCGAGAGCAGGTCGGCCTTGGGGCAACGTCCATTGCCCTACCCCATCAGCGTTGCTCCGATGATGGACCGCACCGATCGCCACTTCCGCTACTTCATGCGGCTAATTACCCGGCGATCGCTGCTGTACACCGAGATGGTAACCACAGGGGCCATACTCCATGGCGATCGAGACCATCTGCTAGGCTTCTCGCCAGAGGAGAAGCCCTTAGCGCTGCAGCTCGGGGGGGACAACCCCAAAGCGCTGGGCCGCTGCAGCCGCATCGCTTTCGACAGGGGCTACGACGAGGTCAACCTCAATGTGGGCTGCCCTAGCGATCGCGTTCAGAACGGCCATTTTGGAGCTTGCCTGATGGCGCAGCCGGAGCGAGTGGCGGACTGCGTGGCGACCATGAAAGCTGCCGTGCCCATTCCCGTGACCGTAAAGCACCGCATCGGCATTGACGAGCGCGATCGCTATGAGGATATGGCTCACTTTGTGGAGACGGTGGCGGCGGCGGGGTGCCGTCATTTTACGGTGCATGCCCGTAAGGCTTGGCTACAAGGACTCAACCCAAAACAAAACCGCACGGTGCCGCCGCTGCGCTACGAGGACGTGTATCGGCTTAAGCGAGAATTCCCCCACCTGGTGATTGAAATCAACGGCGGCATCACAACATTGACGCAGGTGCAAGATCATCTGCAGCATGTGGACGCGGTGATGGTGGGGCGAGCAGCTTACGACGATCCTTACCTTTTTGCGGCTGTGGATGGCGCATTTTTTGCCAACGACGGCCCAATGCAATGGTCACAGCCCGGTTCCGAAGGGCCATCGCGACGCGAGGTAGCAGAGGCGATGATGCCCTACATTGATGCATGGACAAAGCGCTGGGACGGAAAATTTAAGATGAATAAAATTACCCGGCACATGCTGCAGCTTTTTGCAGGACAGCCGGGGAGTAAGGCATGGAAGCGCCATTTGACAGAAAACGCTTGCCGACCCGGGACGGGAAGTGAGGTGGTGCGGCAGGCCCTGGCGCTAGTACCGCGTCTTGAGAGCGCCCCTGAGCAATCTACGGGCCTTAAATCACTTTGAAACTTTCGCTTTTTCTTATTCAGTAGAACAAAAAATCGGAATCAAGCGTGAGGATTTGCTTTGATGATCTTGGTTCCCACGTTTACTGTAATTGGCGGCGGCAGATGGTCAACCATCTAACTCAGACTGGGTTAAACCACCTGATCAGCTCATTTAAACAATAAAATTTGTTCCCTCTCCCTGAACCGCTTGACGGCTCCGGGCGTCGTAATATAAGTCTTCTAGAGAAATACTGTAGATCGCCTCGCTTAACTTTTGATGAAGCCGCTGCCAGAGTTGATGTGTGACCCAGTCTTCAGCGTGCTCCGAGATCGCTGTATGCGGCACAGGTGCGTCTACGGTTTCCCCCATAGCCTCCAAAATTTGACCTATGTAAATTTTGCCTGGCGATCGCTTCAGTTTATATCCACCATGAACTCCTCTAACTGAGACGACCAGATCTTTGCGCCTCAGTTCAATCAAGATCTTCTCTAGATAAGGAGCAGGAATATTTTGCCGCTGGGCGATCGCGTTGACGGAGGCAGGGCCATAATTGGGCTGCAGGCTTAGATCCAATAGGGCCTTAACGCTGTAGTGGCCGCGAGTTGTCAGCTTCATTAGCGTAAACTTAGCGATACATTACGACGATTCTATCGGCATATCACCAGCGAAGTGAACAAGTAGAGGCGTCATATCGATCAGCCTACCGCACTATTCATGGCCCGGTTTAGGACACAGTTACCATTGCATTAGAGGATTTAGTCGTAGTGCTAATCATAGGATTTTCAGATAATATAGATTGCAATCGCTAGAACAAAGTCGTAATAGTACTCTGTATTTTGATAGTATATTTTTATGGCTCTATTCAAATACCATGAATTTGGCTAGTGATATGGCGCGGGTCTTGTACCTTGGCTTAAGTTGTTGAATAACTTCATTGAGTGACCACGATAAACGTTAATGGCTAGAAAAAAAGTTGAACCGCTTGTCGGCGAATCCTTACTACAGAGAGTTAAGGATCTAGGAGATCTGACTAAAGAAGAGAAAGCGAAAGCTTGTGGCTACTTTACCATCACCAAAAGTGGGGTTGAGCGCGTCAATATGATGCGGTTCCTCAATGCCCTTATCGATGCTGAAGGTATCGATCTTGACAGTAAGCAAAGCAAGAATGGTCGTGGTGGGCGAAGCGCAAGTTACCGAATCACGGTCCAATCTAACGGGAACCTGCTGATTGGTTCGGCCTATACAAAACAGATGGAGCTTGAGCCCGGTGATGAGTTTGAAATCACCCTAGGGCGCAAGCACATCCATTTGAAACAGGTAGAAGAGGACGACGAATAGCCTGTGGCAAGGCATGAGGCAGTGCTTTTGTATTGTTGAGTCTAGGCCGTGATTTAGTGGGTATAGTCTAGTCGGTATACTGGTATTTTTAATATTCCAGTAACAGGCTTCAACCGCAGGACTCTACCAGACGCCATGGACTCATCTTCCGGTGCGACACCTCGTCATCCTGCCCAGTCAGCAAGTCACAGCGATGCTCGATTGAAGCAGGGCCTAACGGCGCTGGCGCAGCAGAATGACGAGGCTGCGATCGCTCTGCTGACGGCAGTGCTAGACAGTGCCCCATCGCCGACAGACGCCCGTCGCGCCCGTATTGGGCTAGTCAAGGCCCACCAGCATCGCGGCGAAATCTCAGAGGCGATCGCCCACTGCCAACCGCTGCTGAACGCGGCCCACCCTCCCACGCGCGATTGGAGCCACCGCGCTTTTGCGGCGCTTCAAAAGTCTGCATCCCGCCAGGTCCCAGAAACGGGTTTTGTGCCTCTGGCGCCGACTACTGCCGAACCGTCCAAGCGCGTTGCGGCCAAGTCTGCTTCTGGCCCGCTACCTAGCCCGACCGTTACAGCCTCACGGCCGTCTGAAAGGCGGCTTCAGCCCAAGGGACGCCCTTCTCTGCCGCTGCCTTGGCGGCGGGCCAGTCGCGCTCAGCGCTGGACGCCCCTGCCAGATGCCTCCGTATTTGAGCAGGGAGTAATTTCCCTTTGGACGCTGCTTAGCTTTATTGCTCTTCCTGTCGGACTACAGCGCAGTTGGGTTGCGCTCAGCAACTACATGCGCCGCGTCCTGTGGCGGTTCTTTTATGTGCCCCGATGGTGGTGGTTGGAAAATATTCCTGTAGCGGGTGCGATCACCGCGCTGCTAGCGCTATGGGCGGCTTCCCCTTGGATCCTGCAGGGAGTGCTTCAGCTCCAAGGCGCGAAGCCCATAGCTCCCGATCGTCTGTCCCAGATGAGTCCAGAAGCAGGGCGGCTGCTAAAGCGTCTGCCGGTGCAGCCAAAACTCTATAGCTTGCCAGTTGATATGCCGCTGGTGATGGGCTTTGGTCTATTTCCTAGGCCGTCGTGGCTGGTGATCAGCGATGGGCTGAGGCAGCTCGAAGATGAGGAAGTGGCGGCGCTGATAGCCGCAGAGCTGAGCCACTTAAAATCTTGGACAACCGCATTTTTGACTCTGGTGGTCGCAGCCGCTCAAATTCCCCATACCCTATACTGGAGCCTCGCCGCCTGGGGCAATCGCCTCTCCATTGCCCCCTTGAGAGGCGCAATCGGGGCGGCGGCATCACTGTGCTACGGTCTATTCTGGCTGCTTCGCTGGCCGAGCCTCTGGCTCTCGCGCTGGCGACGACAGCAGAGCGATCGCCTCGCCGTTGGGTTGACAGGGAACCCCAACGCCTTGGCCCGCGCTCTGGTCACGGTCTCTGCCGCCCTGGCAACGGAGCGGCGCCGCCGCCCTGAGCTGGGACGGTTAGATGCCCTAGCCCCGCTGCTGCCGGTGAGCCCCGAAGCGGCGCTGCCTCTGGGGCAGCTAACTCGCCGCACAATGCCTGAGCCCAAATTTTACCAGCTGCTGCGACAGCTGCTGCAGTGGCCTTGCCCTATGGCCCATCGCCGCTGGCTACTCCTAAATCAGACCCATCCTCCTCTAGACGAGCGGCTGCGATCGCTGATGACGCTGGCGGCGCGCTGGCGATTGGACCCTGAAATCACTGACCTGCCTCCGCCCCAATCGTCCCTATCCGGCGCCCAAATGCTGCTGCAGACCGCGCCCTACTGGGGCGGAATAGCTGGGGCCGGGGTAGCCCTGCTGCTGTGGGGGGTGGGGGGTGCGGCGGGGCAAGAAAGTCCGCTAGGCTGGCTATGGCGGGATAGCGCAATTATGCAGGGCCTGACGGCTATTGGGATTAGCACGGGGATGCTGGCCCGGGTCAATCCTTACTTTCCCGATATTCCGGCCAAAGCTTCTACCCGCCCAGAAACTAGCCCAGAAGCTACCGATGTCGTCGCACTGTCGAGTCCCTTGGCTGCCCCAGTTCAATCCGTTCCGGTGGTGCTTCAGGGCAGGCTTCTAGGCCCGCGGGGACTGCAAAATAGCCTAGGCCAAGACCTGCTGCTTGACGCCAGCGGTAGTCTGATGCGGCTGTCATTTATCTCTGCCCTAGGGCCCGTAGGCAACCTGCTTTTGGGGCCGCCACCCCACCGCCTCATCGGGCGGACGGTGACCGTAACCGGCTGGCTACATCGCGGAGCGACGGCTTGGGTGGATGTTGAGCGCATTAGCGCTGCTGGCGCCGGTCATCATAGGCACCGTGCGGGAGATCGGCTTACTTGCGCCGCTAACCACCCAATATGGTCGACCCTTATTGCTGCTGGGCTGGCGCTTTGGGGAGCGTGGACCATCTATCGGGGCGTTTAGCGGCCCGCACCCAAGGCTTTGGGGTATGGTATTTGAGGGTCATATCGCCATTGCCATAAGTGTTTGTGCTAGACAAAATAGCCAACGCGATAATTTGCAGCCCTGCTGGGTTGCGTTTAAGCGACAGAGCCAACCCATCCATTTTTCTAGGGCGATCGCCCGTAGGTAGGTTACTTCTGAAATCTCACCCTTCACCCGCGCCGTTCAGCAGCCTGCCAGAGCGTCTCAACCGGACCCGCTTTATGCGGCCAGGATTCCCGTTCCAGCCCCACAATCTGCCGGTATTCTACGGTTGGGTCATTTTGATAGCCACCACCATTGGCACCATCATGAGCATTCCAGGACAGACTGCCGGCGTCAGCGTCTTCACAGACCACCTGATCGCGGCGAGTGGGCTTTCCAGGCTCACCCTAAGCAATGCCTACCTCATGGGCACCCTCACCAGCGGGCTGCTGCTGCCCTTTGGCGGTGTGTTCATTGATCGGTTCGGGGCCCGCTTAGTGGTGGTGGCAGCGTCAGTTTGGCTGGGGGCAACTCTGGTTTACCTGAGCGTGAGCGATCGCCTCGCCCAGAGGATCGCCGACGCCCTAGGGCTCGACGCACGGCCCATGATTTTTGCTCTGTTGTGTCTGGGCTTTGTCAGTCTACGGTTTAGCGGGCAGGGCATGCTCACCCTGGTGAGCCGCACCACCCTGGGTAAGTGGTTCGACCGCCGTCGTGGCATGGCCTCTGGCACCGCCGGACTATTTACTTCCTTTGGATTTTCAGCCGCGCCGCTGCTGCTCAACACCTTCGTCGGTGGGCTGGGCTGGCGCGGGGCGTGGCGCCTTTTGGCAGGGCTGGTGGGCCTGGGTATGGGAGCCCTGGGCTGGCTGCTGTACCGGGATAACCCGGAAGAATGTGGACTGGTGATGGACGGCACTGCTCGGCCAGTGAACGCTCCAGCGATCGCCCCCGGCGCCGCAACGCCCCCTGCCGGCCCGCCGGTCCCCATAGAACTACCAACGCCAGCTCGGGATTTTACCCGCGCAGAGGCCCTGCGGACCTTGGCCTTTTGGGCCGCCACCTTTGCCCTGGCGTCCCAAGCCCTCACCGTCACCGGCATTACATTTCACATTGTGGACATTGGCGCCGCCGCCGGGCTTCCCGAAAAGCCAACCCTAGCTCTTTTTCTACCCATCGCTGGGTTTTCTACCCTAGCGGGCTATCTGGTGGGTCTCGCTTCAGACCGAGTTCAGCTCAAGACGCTGTTTATCGCTATGATGCTGTTTGAAGCGGTCGGCATTGCCGGAATGGCCCACCTGGAAGAGCTGCCGCTGCGCATTGTGGCGATCGCTGGGTTGGGCATTAGCGGCGGCTGTTTCGGCACCCTTTCGACGGTTACCATGCCCCGCTATTTTGGCCGACAGCATCTCGGCGCCATTGCCGGGGTTGAGATGATGACCTTAGTGATTTCGAGCGCCGTGGGCCCCTCCCTCCTAGCGATCTTCAACGCGACATTCGGTAGCTACCGGCTAGGCCTCTACGTCTGCGCGGCGATTCCCCTAGGGCTGATTGCGCTGCTGCTGCCGTCGGGCAATCCCCAGAACAGCAGCTTGTAAGCCATGGCGCTTAAACTGAAGAGAGAATGAGGCGGAAAATCCACCTATGAGTCAGGCTCTAGATACTGGTCGAGAAGTCCCGCTGTGGTGGCGGTTCTCCCGCCTCGCTGCGATCAACGTGCTCTCGAACCTAATGGTGCCCCTGGCGGGGCTGGTGGATTCGGCTTTTTTAGGCCACCTGGGTAATATCCGCTTCTTAGCCGGGGTAGCGATCGCGACAGCCCTGTTCAACTATTTCTATCGCCCTTGCAACTTCCTGCGCATGGGCACCACGGGGCCCACAGCCCAGGCGCTCGCAGCTGGCGCGGCCCAGAATGCCGGTGAGAATGCAGCGGGGAACGGAACAGCGCTTGTCCCTGACCCAGCCCGCAAAGCCCAGACGGACGCTGACTTACCTGAGGAAGTAGTGCTGATTCTGCTGCGCAACGGCTTAATTGCCCTGTGCTTGGGCACTCTGATTTTGCTGCTGCAAGTTCCCCTCAAAGAGCTTGGATTTACCCTATTCGATGCGGCCTCCGGCGTGGAGACGGCCGGGCGCAGCTACTACGGGGCCCGCATCTGGGATGCCCCGGCAACGCTGCTCAATTTTGTCCTGCTGGGGTGGTTTTTAGGGCGTGAGCAGGGCGGACGGGTCCTGGTGCTGTCGGCGCTGAGCAATGGGGGAAATGTGGCGCTGGACTACTGGTTTATTGTGCATTTGGGGTGGCAAAGCTTCGGAGCAGGGCTGGCCACGGCGCTGAGCCAGTATGTCATGCTATTTGTCGGACTAGCGCTTGTGCTGCGGGACGTCCCTCTAAAGCGCTGGGCGATCGCCCCCAAGATTTTTCATCGTCAGTCCCTGGCAGCGGCTTTCCGCCTCAATGCGGATATCTGGCTGCGCAGCATCCTGTTTACTACGGTTTACGCTCTGTTTACGGTCTGGAGCGCCTCCCTGGGCACGACTACCTTGGCCGCTAACATGCTACTGCTCCAGGTGGTAATTTTGGCAGTGTATTTTATCGATGGGCTGGCATTTGCCACTGAGAGTATTGCCGGAAGTTTCTACGGGGCTAAGGCGAGCGATCGCCTCCTGCCGCTGCTTCGCCTAGCGGGGGGAACCGGACTGGTGTTAGGACTGGGGGTTGCGATGCTGTTTACGGCATTTCCGGAGGCGCTGTTTACCCTGCTCACAAACCATGCTGAAATTGTGCAGCACATCGCCCACGACGTGCTCTGGCTGCTGCCGGTGTTGGGATTTGGGTCGCTGGCCTTTGTGCTGGATGGCTACTTTTTAGGGCTGTCCAACGGACCTATCTTGCGCAACAGCATGGCGGCGGCGGCGGGTTTCGGCTTTTTGCCGCTGGCGATCGCGAGCTGGCAGCTGAGCGCAAACGCCCTGCTTTGGGCAGCAATGGCAACCTTCATGTTGGTGCGGGCTATCGTTTTAGGCTCACAGGTGCCTCGCTCAGTCACCTTCGACGATGGGTGCAGTCTAGCTCCGCAGGATAGCTGACTGGGAGAACGGGGCTGCGATCGCTCTGCTGATGGATCTATTGGGCTCACGCTAACGTCCTGATGGAAGGGGATGCGACTTTGGGCTTCAATTGGCGCCAGTCATCCATTGGAAACGCCAATTCAGACTAAACTTTACGCTGGTCCGTATATTTTGTGGCTTATTTTACATCTCCTTAATACTATACGAATTCCTGACAGAATATACTGATCAGGGAATTCGCCATCCGAAAAATAGTCTCAGATCGACGTTAACTGAGTTAACGTGTCTCACCTTTTCCATAAACTTCGAGCCTTTGTGTTAGATACTGATTTACTGCAGCCATTAGTATTTACCTCTGTCAATCTGCTCACAGCGCTGGCCTACTTCACGATTCCAGTTGCTCTAGCGTGGATTCTATTGCGCAGTGACATTCCTTTCACTTGGCTGTTTAGTCTGGGTGCTGCTTTTGTGCTCTTTTGCGGCTTCGGTCATCTCATGATGGGGCTGCACGCTGACCCAGTCTTCTTGACGATTAGTCACAGCGCTACGGCTGCCGTCTCTTTGATCTCAGCCCTGCTGCTCTGTCTCAACGCACGCCAGGTGGCCACATACCTCAGTGATGCCAAAGAAGCCCAAATCAATCTAAAGTCAGCGGTGATCAAGGCTCAGCAGGCAAATCAGGCAAAGAGCGAGTTTCTAGCCAATATGAGCCATGAGATTCGAACCCCGATGAACGCCATTATTGGGTTTGCGCAGCTTCTAGAAACAACATTTCTCGACAGCCAGCAAAAGGCGTATTTAAAGACAATCAACAAGAGCAGTGAGGATCTGCTGATGATCATTGAAGATATTTTGGACTTGTCAAAGCTAGAGGCCGGTGAACTCAAGATGCAGGCCATAGATTTTGACTTGCGGGCGACCGTTGAGGATTTATTGAAGCGATTTGAGCCTAAGGCACAGCAAAAAGGCCTGCAGCTTCATCTGGCGATCGCCCCCGATATTCCCCAGCACCTGAGGGGGCCCGTTGACCGGCTCAGGCAGGTGCTTGCCAACTTCATCAGCAATGCGATCAAATTTACGGACAGCGGTGAGGTCGAGCTAACGATTCGGGCCACTTCCCCAATGGTCGACCCTGCAGCAGAAGGTTCTGTTGAGCTGCGCTTTAGCGTCCGCGACACCGGCATTGGCATTGCCCCAGAGAACCAGAACCGTATTTTCAATAAGTTTACCCAGGTCGAGACTTCTGCCTCACGGCAGTATGAAGGGACTGGGCTAGGGCTAGCAATTTGCCAAAAGATTGTAACCCTTATGTCGGGGAAGATTGGGGTTAACAGCATTCCTGGCGTGGGATCTACCTTCTGGTTTCAGGTTCCCCTAGAGCGCGCCCACGGCTCGACAGGTCAGCGAAGAAATACGCCCCTATCTCTACTCCACGACGCTCATCGGAAAGCAGTTTTAGTGGTTGAGGATATTCCCGCCAATCAGGAACTCATGCTGACCGTCTTGAAACAGTTTGGATACAGCGCAGTTGCGGCGAGAGACGGCAGAGAAGCGCTCAATCAGATTGACAGGCATTGCTTTGACATTATCCTAATGGACTGCCAATTGCCAGAAATGGATGGCTACGAGACAACGCGACGCATCCGTCAAGCAGAGTCGTCGCAGCATCGTATTCCAATTGTTGGCATCACGGCCCATGCGATGTTGGGCGATCGGGAGCAATGCCTTGCCGCGGGGATGGACGATTATCTCAGCAAACCGATTCGCCTAGATGAACTCGAGGCCACTGTTAGGAAGTGGCTACCCGCGATAGACAGGAGGGCCAGAGCTGTATCGTAATGCGCTAGCTTACAGATGATATACTCAGCACGGCTAGGCGGAGGTTCACTGTAAATAAGTGGCAATTATGACGCTCACATGCTGTGACTGTATTAACTGGAGCTCTGATGGCTATTGCACCCACCCAAACGCAGAAAGCTTTAAGGTTTATATTCTTAGCACCCTGAACAGCGACAGTAAGGTAGATGTCAGTAACTGTCCAGGATTTGAAGATGTGGATAGCCTTCCCGCCTAGTCAGGCGTAGCTAGCCCGATATCAATGTGATGTGAGTTGGCCGTCTTTTGCTCCGATGCAGGTCAGTAGCTTGTGCAGCGCCTGCTTGCTGCAGCTTGTGAGCGTTTGATCTTTTAACGCCTGCGCGAGGGTTAAAGCCTCTTGGTAGCAGCAGTATGCCGCCTGCGCCTGCCCTAAATTCCAGTAGCAGCTCCCCAACCACTGAAAGAGCTGCTGCTCAGCCTGAAAATTTCCGAGTACGGTCCACAGGGCCAACGCTGATTCAAGGCAGGGCACTGCAGTATCATACTGACCCTGCTTGTAGAGGGCAAGTCCAGTTGATTGTAGTGCCAGCGCACGGGACTGTTGATCATCTATGGCGACGGTGACGGGAACGGTATCGGCAGCCTGGGAACGAAACAAACTCACTAGACCTTTCATAGCAGCGCTCCTCTCTCATCGGGTTTTCTCACGCACGCTGGGATGTACTTCTGGAGAAAGCTGACCTATGGAGAAAGTGGCAATCTATAGCGAATTTTTTGACGCATCCAGATATTTGGACCATCTCCGGCGAAATACGGATATACTACGCTATATGTAGTGAGGTCCTCCACCATGGACGTTCCCCGTCTTCACCCCGACACTATCGAGCAGGTCAAGCAGCGGGCCGACATCGTTGACGTGGTCTCTGAGCATGTCGTGCTCAAAAAGCAGGGCAAAGACTTGGTGGGTCTGTGCCCCTTCCACGACGACAAATCCCCTAGCTTTAGCGTCAGCCCCAGCAAGCAGTTTTACTACTGCTTTAGCTGTGGGGCGGGGGGCAACGCCATTAAGTTTCTGATGGAGCACGAGCAGCGCTCCTTTAGCGAGGTGGTGTTGGGTCTAGGGCGGCGCTACGGCGTGGCTGTGCAGACTCTCGAACCTAAGCAGCGGCAGGCCTTTCAAAAGCAGCTCTCCCATCGGGAAAAGCTGTACGAAATTTTGGCGATCGCCACCAGCTTTTATCAGCACGCCCTGCATCAGCCTGAGGGCAAAGCGGCCCTTGACTACCTCACTGGTCGCGGCATCGATAATGCCACCGTGCAGACGTTTCAGCTTGGCTACGCCCCCGGCGGGTGGCAAACCCTCTATGGCTACTTAGTAGAGCAAAAGCGCTACCCGGTCGCCCTGGTGGAGCAAGCGGGCCTAATCGTGCCCAGATCGGGCAACAAAGGCCACTACGACCGCTTCCGCGATCGCCTGATGATTCCCATCTGCGATACTCAGGGCCGGGTGATTGGCTTTGGCGGACGCACCCTCACCGACGAGCAGCCCAAGTACCTCAACTCTCCCGAAACCGAGCTATTCGACAAGGGACAGACCCTGTATGGTCTGGACAAAGCCCGCGCTGCCATTAGCAAAGCCGACGCCGCCATTGTGGTGGAGGGCTACTTCGACGTTATCGCCCTGCACACCGCAGGCATTGCTCACTCGGTTGCCTCCCTCGGCACCGCCCTTAATCTGCAGCAAGTGAAGCAGCTCCTGCGCTACACCGAATCTAAGCAGGTAATCCTCAACTTTGACGACGACGGAGCGGGCACGCGGGCCACTGAGCGGGCGATCGCCGAAGTGACGGCCTTGGCCTATCGCGGGGACGCCCAACTGAGAGTCCTGAACCTGCCCTCGGGCAAGGACCCAGACGAATTCTTGCGCAGCCACAGCCCTGAAGCCTACCGCGAGCTGGCCGAAAGTGCGCCGCTGTGGCTCGACTGGCAAATCCACCAGACGTTTATGGGCCGCGACCTCGACCAGGCCCACGACGTGCAGCAGGTGACCCAGCAGCTTGTTGCTTTTCTAGGAGAGGTAAGTAACGCCACGACCCGGACCCACTATGGCCGCGTTTGCGCCGAGCGGCTGAGCCAGGGGGACCCCCGTCTGGTACCGCTGCTGGTGGAAAATTTGCTGGCCCAGGTGCGTCGTCAGCGGCGGCGATCGCCCAAGGGCGACGAAATGCCCAAGCTGACGCTGCAGCCCACCAAAAGCCTAGACTGTGCTGAAGCCACGCTGCTGCGCATCTACATCCATGCCAGCTCTCACCGCAGCGCTATTGTGGAATCTCTAGAGCAGCGAGATCTGCAGTTTGGCCTCTCTCACCACCGGCTGCTGTGGCGCAAGATTTTAGAGATAGAAGAGCAGGCTCTAACTGAGGCGCCTGCATTAGACTCTGAGGGGATAAAGCCCCTAAAACCTCTGCTTACCCAGCTCCAGGACATAGCCGCTGAGACCGACGGACTGCTCGATGCGGTGAGCCACCTGCTACAGCTTGATGAGAAGACTAAACGGGATATCTTACGGGCGCCGCTAGTCATTGACCGCGCCGTCGATCGGCTAGAGCGAGTGATGTGCGAAAAACGCTGTCAGCACTTTCAGCAGCTTTGGGAGCAGACTGACTTGGTTGAAGATCAGGCCTTGGCCCAGCATTATCAAGAGCAAATTTTGGCGGAAAAGCGGCGCATGCAGCAGATTGATCAGCAGTATGCGGCCACCTTTGAAGATCTGGCGCAGGTTCCGTGGGTGGGGGAATACTACGCTGAGCTGGAGCGGTTGTCCTAGGGCGATCGCAGACTTTAGCACCCACTCCCCATAACCATGACTAGCCCCAAACGCCAGCGCGCCCTGCAGCGAGGACACCAGGGAGAAGATTTTATATGCCGCGTTTTAGAGCGCTGGGGCTGGCGCGTTTTACAGCGCCGCTGGCACTGCCGCTGGGGCGAAATTGACATCGTTGCCCAAGACAGAACGCTGCCCGAAGCGCTGCTGATTTTTGTTGAGGTCAAAGTTCGTTCTTCCGGTGCATGGGATGACCAAGGGCTAGCGGTCACTTGGCAAAAGCAGCAGCGGCTTTGGAAGGCGGCACAGCATTACCTCATGACCCACGAAGCGATCGCTGATTTGCCTTGTCGGTTTGATGTGGCATTGGTACACTGCCGCCCGGCGCAGCGCAATAAACCCGGTGCCGATGAGGGCTATTCCCTGCAGCACTATATCAAAGGCGCGTTTGATCTAAGCTGATGCCGTGGGTGGCTCACGGCGGAATTGCACCGCCACGTTAGCCCATCCTAGGAAGAGAAGGTTTGTGGCTACGCACTTATCGCAACTCAAGCTACGATCTGGCTGAGGCGCAATAGGTATAGACAATGGCTAACTCCCAAAAATTACCCCATGCCCCACTCGAAATCAAACAGCCCGTCAATATAAGCTCCAAAGTGTTCGCGGAGCATAAGTACGAGTATTACAAGCGCCTGCAAGAAGAGGCACCCGTCTGCAAAGGCAAAATTAGCGTCATCAACGCCTACTTCCTCTCCCGCTACGACGACTGCGTCAACTTTCTCAAAGACCCACGCTTTGTCCGCGATCGCTCCACCGCTACGGGAGGCGGCAAGTTTCCCATTCCCGTCCCCAAATCCGTGGCCCTGCTGTCCCAAAGTATGATCACAGAAGACGAGCCAGACCACCGTCGCCTGCGCGATTTGGTACAGCAGGCCTTTACGCGCAGGCAGCTGGCCAAGCTCAGGGACCGCATCGACCACCTGACCCACCGGCTGCTTGACGAGGTCGAACCCCAAGCCACAATAGACCTCAAGCAGGCCTATGCCCTGCCTATTCCCGTCACCGTGATTCAAGAGATGGTGGGCGTAGCGGATGACGATATGCCCCGGTTCTACACCGGCATCCGGGCGCTGTCCAATGAGCTTTCAGGCTGGATGCTGCTGCGTACCCTGCTGTGGGACATTCCGCGCCTGTCGAAATTTGTGCGATCGCTTGTTGAGCGTAAACGCGCTGTCCCTCAGGACGACATTTTGACCCAGTTGATTCAGGCTGAAGCAGCGGGCGAAGCCCTCAGTAAAGATGAGCTGGTGAGTATGGTATTTTTGCTCATTTTTGCGGGCTACGAAACCACCGTCCATCTGATTACCAACGGCGTTTCGGCCTTACTACAGCATCCTGACCAACTTGCCCGACTGCGGGCCGAGCCTCAGCTAATGGAATCGGCAGTAGAGGAGATTTTACGCTACTGCGGTCCGGTGCAAAGCACAAAACCCGGCTATGCTTTGGAAGACGTAGTGCTTCATGGGATCACCATCCCTCAGGGAGCAGCGGTTTTCCCGCTGTTGGGGGCGGCCAATCGCGATCCTACGGTATTCAAGCACCCAGAGGTATTTGACATTGCGCGATCGCCCAACAAGCATCTCGGCTTTGGCAGTGGCATTCACGCGTGTCTAGGGGCACCGCTAGCGCGGATGGAAACCCAAATTGCGCTAACAAATCTGCTGGCAAGAAGCCCTAACCTACGCTTGGCAGTTGATCCTTCGGCGCTTGAGTTGTCCCATGTCCCACTTTGGCACCGCTATAAGCGCTTGCCGGTCGTGTTGCAGTAGACAGAGCGAGCTGTGCAGCAGCATAGCGCAGCGCAGCTCGCCGCAGACCAGTCCTCGTGGCTAGAGTCGCCGCTGGACGTACCGATTTTGCTTCAAGGTTATTCTGCTGAGTTGTGGGTTGCTTGGGGGCAGGCCCCCAAACCCCCGTCTGGGGGACGTTCGCGAAGCGAGCGCAAAGCGCTTAGCGCTTCCCCCAAGCCCCCTCCGCAAGGCCTTATTCCGTTGCGCTTTTTAGTTCAGGCTCGGTCAAGTGTTGGTTTTGAGTTAGAGGCGATCGCTCTGTGGCGCTAGCGATCGCTCCCTCATACGCTGCCACGAGAGTGCTGTTTGTAGGGCGGGCAATGCCCGCCCTACCCAACGCAACCAAAACACAACCAACCCGCCAAACCCTAAGTACACTACCCCTTATGCAGGGGGCCGCTGGGGGAGGCATCGCGTCCCCCAGCAAAGGGGGCTTGGGGGCCACGCCCCCAAACACCATGCCCAACACCCACCAAAACAAAGCACAACAAAAAAGCTCCCCTCCGGCTTGGAGGGGAGCTTTCATTCAAGCTAACTCAAACTAGCTGAGCGGAAGGCAAAATCCTAGCCGTTGATGGCAGGTGCCTCAGCAGCAGCAAGGTCAAGCGGGAAGTTGTGAGCATTGCGCTCATGCATCACTTCCATACCCAGGTTGGCACGATTGATGATGTCAGCCCACGTGTTGATCACATGTCCCTGAGAGTCCAGCACAGACTGGTTGAAGTTGAACCCGTTCAGGTTGAACGCCATCGTGCTGATGCCCAAGGCCGTGAACCAGATGCCCACCACAGGCCATGCACCCAAGAAGAAGTGCAGGGCACGGGAGTTGTTGAACGATGCGTATTGGAAGATGAGACGACCGAAGTAGCCGTGCGCTGCAACGATGTTGTACGTCTCTTCCTCTTGCCCAAACTTGTAGCCGTAGTTCTGTGACTCAGACTCGGTGGTCTCACGAACCAAGGAGGAGGTCACCAAGGAACCGTGCATTGCGCTG
>JBHJHJ010000053.1:0-14685 GCA_050330955.1 Elainellaceae cyanobacterium
AAGCCGTGGCAGCTCGACGTCCCGCTGCGGGTAGAGCTGCCTTAGCCCAGCGCACGGTTCTATAAGGGCTACAATGAAAGTATTAACTTTTATGAACCTTGTAACCGGCGATGTTAGCTGAACCTCAAATCCAGACCCCCATCCAAGCAAACGGTCAGCGCGTGATTGTTGTGGGGGCGGGCATTGGCGGACTCACTGCCGCCGCTCTGCTGGCCGATCAGGGCTACCGGGTCACCGTCTACGACCAGGCCCTGGTCCCCGGCGGCTGCGCCTCCACCTTCAAGCGGCGCGGCTTCACCTTCGACGTGGGGGCCACCCAGGTGGCGGGGCTCGAGCCCGGCGGTATCCACCACCAGATTTTCAACCAGCTCAACATTCCGCTGCCCGAGGCTCAACCCTGCGATCCTGCCTGCGCCGTCTACCTGCCCGGCGAGGGCGAACCCGTTAGCGTCTGGCGCGACCCAGAGCGCTGGCAGCAGGAGCGGCAGCGGCAGTTCCCCGGCAGCGAACCGTTTTGGCAATGCCTAGCTCGGCTGTTTGACATTAGCTGGCGCTTCCAGAGCCGTGAACCCGTGCTGCCCCCCCGTAGCCCGTGGGACTTGGGGCAGCTCCTCGCCGCCGTGCGCCCCGATACCCTGCTCACCCTACCCTACGCCCTGCTGACGGTGGGGCAACTGCTGCGCCTCTACGGCCTCCACGGCGATCGCCGCCTGCGCACCTTTTTAGACCTGCAGCTCAAGCTCTACTCCCAGGTGAACGCCGACGAAACGGCCCTGCTCTACGCGGCCACGGCCCTGGGCGTGTCCCAACTGCCCCAAGGTCTGTATCACCTCCAGGGCAGTATGCAGGTGCTGAGCGATCGCCTAGTGGAATCCCTGGAGCGGGACGGCGGCGAACTACACCTGCGCCATACGGTGGAGCACATCTACACCAAAGACGGCCAGGCCGCAGCGGTAGAGGTACGAAACCAGAAGACCGGGGAGACCTGGACCGAATCGGCGGACCACGTCGTCGCCAACGTCACCGCCCAAAACCTCACCCAGCTTCTGGGCGGTCAAACCCCCTCCGGCTATCAGCGCCGGGTGGATAAGCTGCCCCCGGCCTCTGGCGCTTTTGTCGTTTACCTCGGCGTCACCCAAGCCGCCGTTCCAGGCGGCTGTCCGCCCCACCTGCAGTTTCTCTACGACTACGACGGCCCCATTGGGGAGAACAACTCCCTCTTCGTCTCCGTCAGCCGACCGGGGGATGGCCGCGCCCCCGAGGGCCACGCTACAGTCATTGCCTCGTCCTTTGTAGACCCGCGCCCCTGGTGGGACACCGACGACTACGACGGGATGAAGCAGCGCTACACCCAGGAGGCGATCGCCCGGTTGAATAGCTACTTCACCCTCAACGAAGACACCATTGTGCACTGCGAAGCGGCTACACCCCGCACCTTCCAGCGCTTCACCGCCCGCGACCAGGGTATTGTGGGCGGCGTGGGGCAGCGGGTGAGTACGTTTGGTCCTTTCGGTTTAGCGAACCGAACCCCAGTTAACCACCTCTGGCTGGTGGGAGATTCCACTCATCCAGGGGAGGGGACGGCGGGGGTGAGCTACGCGGCGCTGACCATTGCCCGCCAGATCGAGGCGGACCAGATGAAGGCGAGCCGTTGACTTGAAACTCAATGAAGTTCGGTAACGAATGCTCCTTCTAGAGGTGGATTTTACAGCCAAATCTGCCCTGAAGGGCTGCGGAGTTTTCTACTATCGGATTAACAGACCTAGCCAATCACCCAGCCATGCCTCTCACCCAAGACACCGCCAACAGCATTACTGCCTTCATCGACGCCCTAGCCCAACAGGACAACGCCCTGCCCGAAGGCCTGCAAAAGCAGCTCCATGCCATCGGCCAAAACCTAAACAACCGAGCCATTGAGCTACCCGTCATCGCGGCTAGCTTGCCCGCTCTCAACCAGGCCTACCAGAAAGCTTTGGCCAGTCCGCCCAGCGACAACCAGGCTACCCTCGTGTCAGCTACAAACCAGAGCCCGAGCGACGAACTGCTAGAGCGGGCTAGCGAAGTTTTTACTGATCCAAATCCAGTTCAAGCGGCGCAGCGAAAGCAATCCTCGCCTTTTGGGCAAATGGCATCTAACCCGCTGAAGCGTCTCTTCAATCGGGGATAGGCTAGCGCGGGCCGCTTGTAGGGCTGGCGTTGTCGATGGCAAACGTTGTTTCACAGCTCAGAGACTGGCTGCTGGAAAAGCGACCGTTTCGTATGGAGCGGCTGCAAAAGGACGCGGCTTATCAGTCTGAGGTTGAGGATTCCCTGGGCGCTCTGCCCGACAATTTAGCTCAGCAATTGACTCATCTAGTGGCTGAGTTGCCTAGCCACCCTGCCGATAAGGCCGCTATCTGCGAGGCACTTTCCGAGGCGATCGCCCGCTGGAAGGATGCCCCCAGCGCCACCAACAACTCCCTCACTATCATCGGAAGCCCCGTGTCGGCGGTGGCCCGCATTCTCACCGAGGGCCTCACGGATTGGACAGACCACAATGACCTGTCCCTCACCCTGCTGGACTGGGTCGAGCGGCCCGTTGCGCCCGAAGAGATTAGGTCTAGGCTGGAGGAAGTCCTAGGGCAGGGCAATCCAGAGGCTGAGCCCAAGGTGGCGATTATTCCCAACTTGAGCTGGTGCTTCTTACGGACGGCGGAGGGGCTGGACGGCATCGACTATCTGCGGGACAACCTGCTGAGCGATGCCAGCCAGTTTTGGGTGATCGGTAGCGGGCAGGTGGGATTTCATTACCTCAACTGCGTGCTCAAGCTGCAGGCCCACTGCGGTGAGATTATGCAGCTTCCCTGTCTCTCGGGCGAGCAGCTCAGAGACTGGCTGATGCCCATCATCAAAGCGCTAAATATTCGGCTAGACGAAGACCCGATTCAGGAGCGACTGCAGCATTTAGGAGAAGAGCACCTAGAGTCATCCTCGTTCAGCACACTGACAGCGCTGTACGAGGAAATTACCACATCTTTGAAATCTCTATTTCGGGATGTGAGAGATGATGCGCTGTCTTCAAAAGCGGAAGACAAAGGCGATATGGGGTTCGAGTGGAAGGACTATTTTGATCGCCTGGCCGATTTGGCGGGTGGGGTAAGTACAGTGGCGCTGCAGCTTTTTGTCAAATCAATCTATTACGAAAAGATTGAAGGAGAAACTAAACAAGCGCTAATAGAAGAATTTGAGGACAAGGATAAGACCCTCAAAGATTACGTCGATTTTAAGCCGCCGCCCATGCACCGCGTGGTGGCCAAGCTGCCCAAATTGCCCAGTTTGCCCAATCTCGATCAAAGCGATCTCTATATTCTCTATTCCCTGCTGGTTCACGGCGATTTGACGCTGACCGCTCTGGCCGAAAGTCTTGGAGAAGAGCGGCAGGTCGTGAATGACGCGGTGCAGATGATGCGCGGGACCGGTATCGTAGAGCAGCAGGAAGACATCGTTAAAGTCAACCCCATGCACTACCCCCGACTCAAGCGGCGGTTGACCAGCAATAACTTTATTATCGATAGCCCTGACTAGCCGATGAAACGTTTTCCCCTAGCGCTCATGGCGCAAGCTGCACAAGGCGCCGCTGAAAAGACGGCTGAAAATGCCGGTAGAGCGGCCAGCGAAGCGGCTAATGAAACCGCTAATCAGACTCGGAAGATTCTGACGGAAATCACTGGACCTAAAATTATTCAGGCGCTGATTGTCTTGGCTGTGGCCTACATGACGATTAAAACCGCCGACTGGCTCGTCACCTGGCTCTCTGAGCGGGTGGCGAAGGAAAGGCGGCTGCAGGTGATGCAGTTTCAGCCCTTTGCCCGCACCTTTGTAATGACCATCACGGTGGTGACGCTGATGAATTTGTTTCTGAGGCTGTCTCAGGAAAACGTGTTGGCGGTGACGGGCACGGTGGCGGTGGCTCTGGGGTTCGCTTTCAAAGACTATGCTAGCTCGGTGATCGCGGGCATCATTGGGCTGTTTGAGGCGCCGTACCGGGTGGGCGATCGCATTGAAATTGCCGACGCCTACGGAGAAGTGATTAGCTACGGCCTGCGGGGGATTCGGCTGCGCACCCCGGCGGACAACATCGTTACGGTGCCCCACAACCACATCTGGACCAACGCCGTGTCCAACGCCAATATGGGGGAGCTGGAAGCCCAGGTGATTACGGAGTTCTACCTGGCCCACGAAGCCGACGCCGGGCTGGTGAAGCGCATCCTATACCGCATCGCCCACACGAGCAAATTTACCCACCTGGGCTTGCCCATCATAGTCGTGATGGAAGACCAAAGCTGGGGCAGCCTGTTCAAGCTCAAGTGCTATCCCCTCGACGCCCGGGATGAGTTCGTGTTCAAGACAGATTTAACTGTGCGGGCGAAGAAGATGTTTGCCAAGCATGGCCTGCCCTATCCTAAACGGTTTGACCTTGCAACCGAGGAGTAGCCTTACGCCAGTGGGTTGACTCACTTTCCAGCTTTGGAAGCAGCTGGGTCAGAAGCCATTGTGCCATCTGAAGCGTTTGGTTTAGAGACTGGGGCCTGAGCAGAATTTGATGTCGCGCTCGTCAGCGGGGAACCGGTTAGGGAACTAAGCGATCGCTTTAGCACCTGCTTTACGCTGGGGCGGGTGAAGGCAAACGGCAGCGTCGTCAGGGCTGGGTGGCCCTGCATCAGGCCGTGCCAAGCGGCCCAGCCTCGGGGAATGTCGAGCCAAGCGGTGTCGGGACCCAGCTCAGCTTTGAAGTGGCGAGCCGCGCAGGAATAGGGAGATAGCGCTTGATAGACCCGGTGACCCGATGTGTGGGGCAGCCAGGGTTTGAGCCCGATGGCGTGAATCAGCGGCGGGACGCCCCAGACCAGACTCATCATTCGGCGCGCAGGGGCATACCAGCTTGGCAGCAGGCACTGGGCGATGTCTCGCCCCTTCTTGAGGCTATAAATGGGGATGGATCGGTAGGTTTCAGAGCCGAGCAGGGCGTGCAGCACGGCGTCACTGCCAATCATGTGGGTAGGGCGCTGGTCTCGCGGCTGAGTTTGCCAATGGCGGTATTCTGGGCTGCTGAGCAAAGTCCGCCAGTGCTCTAAGAAATGCCGATGGCGCTGCGTCACCCGAAAGCAGCAGGCGGAAAGATTGACGGGGAATGTGCGGCCCAGGCTGAACCCCCAGGGAGTGACGCAGGCCTTCGTGCGAAACGTTCGGGATATTTCGGCAGCCACTAAGACTTCAGGCGGCTGAGTTAAGAGCGGCGGCGGCAGCGGGCGGGTGAGAATAATATCGTCGTCAAGCCATAGGGCCTGATGGTAGCCTTGAGCCAGCGCCCACAGCAGGACGTCTGGCTTGACGTTGAACCCGCTTGAGCTGCCGGGGACCTCGTCGTGCAGCGTCACAGGGCGATCGCTCAGCCAGGTGCGAAAGTCGGCGGTGGCATTGGGGGCGAAAACGTGGACAGCGATGTCAGGGGCGTAGGTCGCAAGGCTACTGATGAGAAGCTTAAGCCCGACTTCGTAGGCAGGCCTGTCCTCGTAGATGACAAGAGCCGTTGAGTAATCTTGGACCATAAAAACTTCTCTATCCAATAGAATCTTCCGTGGACTAGCTGATGGTGACAGCACAACAATGGTGAATAGAGCTGACGGCAGGCCCTTACCATAGGAAGGCTGGGACTATACTTCCCGCCCCCTGTTATATCCGCACACCCAGTCAATAGCGCACATCGGTTGACTCAATACCTATGACTAACGAACCAGTGTGAACAAATCTAACACTCGTCCAAATCTAGGCTAAATTTAGCAGCTGTACCACAGAACGTCCACAGCGTGGTTATGGGTCAGACCCATCGCCATTCCCTACAGCCTAATGCGAAAGGTGTTCATGGGAATCGTAACGGACTGCACACCGGGCTGCTGCATGGTGTATCGTTAGCCACACGCTTCCCAACATGGTTTGGGGTTAAAGCGAACATGTCATTCGGCACCGGTTCTCTAAATGTTTAGAATCGACAAGGGGCTATCAGTTGTGAGTCAAAAGGATAAGGATGTATGGCGTTACCCGAAGGCAGTGAACAGCGATCGGACGGCTCAATCTCAGGTGCAGCCGCCGAGTCGACAGATGAGCTCAGCCAAACCCGAGAAAATCTGCAGGCTTTTCAAAATGACCTTGTGGCCCAGCTCACCACAGACATTGACCGCTTGCAGCAAGAAAAAGCAGCGCTTCTTGAAACAAATCGCCATCTCCGCAGCGAGCAACAAGATCTGCAGGAGCAGCAGGCGCTCACCTCGCGTCAGCAGCTCGCTCAGCAGCAGCAGTGGGCAAAGCAGCTCGCTCAGGCCTTGGCCAGCAGACTCTACGCGCTCCTGGTTCAAAAACTTGAATCCAGCCAAGCCAATCAAAAATTACCCACGATAGACTCTAGCCGTGGAACAGATTCGGGCGGCTCCTCTTCCCCCAGTGCCCTTGAAAACGCAATTCAGGAGCTGAATCGCTACGAAGGCTCCATGGCAGAGCGTCTCAATCGGATGACGCAGCTTGAGCAGCGGGGAGAGGCCCTTTTAGATGCCCTCAATCGCCAGCTTGAACAGCCGGGTCAAGCCGCGCGGCCCGTAGAGCCTACATCTGCGGCGGCGCCCGCATCGAACAACAGGTCCTCTGCCGATAGAGTAGCACCGCAAACTTCGGCGCCCCCTCGCCTGAAGTGGGGCCAATCTCCCTTCCAGATCGGATTGATCTTCATCCTGCTGTCTACCGTTGCACTTTCCCTTCACAACGTTATTGTGGGCATCATCGGCGCACCGACGAGCATCTTCAGCGTGTGGGAAGTGGGGGGATTCATTGAGCTTAAGAGCCTAGACAGCTCGCTGCTGATCCTCTGGTTGAGAATGGTGATTGTCATGCCGCTAATGTCTGCTCTGGCGGCCTTTATTTATCCCCCAACCTGGCGCGATCTTCGGGGCTTCGTCTCGTCCCGCGATCGCAAGCTGTTGCGCAACGTATGCGGCAGCGGGGCGTTCCTGTTTATGTCCCAGGTGCTAATCTACATTTCCATCGGCCAGATTGGCCCAGGCATTGCCGTCACCATTTTGTTTATGTACCCCATCATCACGGTGCCGCTGGCCTGGCTATTGTTTGGCGATCGCCCGACGCCGCTGCGCGTGGGGGTGATGGTAGCCATTTTGGTCGGCATCATCTTGGCCTCCTTGCCTAACCTCACCGTGAGCGGAAGCATTTCCTTCTTGGGCGTCATCACAGCCGTCCTAGCGGGCGTCGCCTTTGCCTTCTACCTCATTTCCATGCAGCTCAGCTTTCGCCGCCTCCACCCTGTGCCGGTGAGCGTCATTCAGTTCTTCACCATCTTTTTGCTGACGAACTTAATCTTGCTGTTTCGGCCTGCGCAGATCACTCCTTTCAACCCGCTGGGGCTAATTTTAAGCGGCCTCGTCCTAGGGACCTTGACGCTGTTGGGGTACCTGCTCAACAATTTTGGCGTGCGCTTGATGGGAGCAGCCCGGGCGTCGATTGTGGCGTCGAGCGGCCCCGTGCTCACCGCACTGCTGGCCTTCATCATTACGCCCGGGCCCCGCACCGTGCTGAGCGGGGTTCAGATTATCGGCGTTTTGGGGGTGACCGTAGGGGTGACGGCGCTGGCATTCGAGCGTCTGCTGGCCCAGCAGGCAAAGCGCCGGCAGCGGGCAGCTGCTCAGCAGTAGTCACCTGAATTGGGAAACGGAGAGAGAGGGATTCGAACCCTCGTTACCCAGTTAGGGTAAACAGCATTTCCAGTGCTGCGCCTTCAACCACTCGGCCATCTCTCCAAACCTGTAGGCCTGCCGTAACGAGCCACAGGGCATCTATCATAACAGAATAATTCTACGTTTGAAACGCCGCCACTATGCAGACCTATCGGGTGACCGTGCGTCACCGGCAAACTGGGCAGACCTACGAAATTGACGTCCCCGAAGACCGATACATCCTCCACAGCTTTGAAGCTCAGGGATACGCCCTGCCCTTTCTGTGTCGTAACGGCGCCTGCACAACCTGCGCTGCCCGGGTGATCTCGGGCGATCTGGCTCAGCCTGAGGCCATGGGGCTTTCTCCTGAACTGCAGCGACAGGGATACGCGCTGCTGTGCGTCAGCTATCCCCGCTCTAATTTGGTGGTGGAAACCCAGGACGAGGATGAGGTCTACGAGCTGCAGTTTGGGCAATATTTCGGCAGGGGCCGCGTGCGACCAGGGCTGCCCTTAGAGGAGGACTAGGTGAGTCATCGGGTGACGGCACGGGTGGGGAAGGGGGCGATCGCCCTGATTAGGAGCTTGGCCATGGTTGCGATTGGGTTAGTTCTGCTCCTGGGAGCGAGCTGCAGCCCCCCGCCGCCCACTGGCACCTCGCTCAGCGTGGCTAGGGTGATCAGCGGCCAGACCGTCGAGGTGCTGGCCGCAGGCCAGACCCAAACGGTGCCCGTCCGCTTAGCCGGCCTCAATGCCCCAGACCTAGGACAGCTTCCTTGGGGCCCTGACGCAAAGCGCTATCTCGAAGATTTGCTGCTGCAGCGCTCTGTGGTGTTGGAATCCGATCGCGAGACTGCTGACTACCCCGATCCCTATGGCCGCCAGATTGCCTACCTGTGGTTAGACGGTCAGATGGTTAATGAGACGCTGCTTGCCCAAGGGCAAGCGATGGTGAGCGAGCAAGTGAGCCCGAAATACGCCCATCGCCTCGCCCATGCCCAGCATCAGGCCCGCTTGCTGGGGCTGGGCATCTGGAATCCAGCCGCTCCCATGCGACAAACTCCGGTAGAATTTCGTCAGCAGTCCCATTAATGCAGTAGGCCCTTTGAATGAGCAATCCTGTTGAGCATCCGCTAGATCTATTCCTGGAGGTCGCTACTGAAGCGGCTCAGGCGGCGGGCGAGGTGCTGAAGAAATTTGCGGGCTCGCTGTCCGACATCCAGGAAAAAGGCCGCTCTGGCGACCTGGTTACAGAAGCCGACCGGGCGTCGGAGGATGTGGTGCTAGAGGTGCTGCGCCGCCAGTTGCCTGAGCACGCTATCTTGGCGGAAGAGTCGGGGAGCTTAGGGTGCTCCGAGAACACGCCCTATTTGTGGGCGATCGATCCGCTGGATGGCACCACGAACTATACCCACGGCTATCCCTTCTACGCCGTTTCCATTGGGCTGCTCATTGACGGCATGCCCAGCGTCGGGGTGGTCTTCAATCCTGCTTTAGATGAGCTTTTTCAAGCCGCTACCGGACGCGGCGCCACCTGCAACCAGAAGCCCATTTCCGTTTCCACCGCAGCTGATCTCAAGGACAGTCTGCTGGTTACCGGCTTTGCTTACGATCGCCGCGAAACCATCGACACCAACTATGCAGAGTTTTGCCATTTGACCCACCTGACCCAGGGCGTTCGCCGCGGCGGGTCAGCATCTGTTGACCTAGCGTACGTCGCCTGCGGGCGACTTGACGGCTATTGGGAGCGGGGATTATCCCCCTGGGATATTGCAGCTGGGGTGGTTTTAGTCCGGGAGGCCGGCGGGCGCGTCACGGCCTACGACCAAGGTCCGCTCGATTTGGACAGTGGTAGACTACTGGCCACTAACGGGGCGCTTCATGCCACCCTCAGCCAAAAGCTAGTTTCCATAAAACCTTTACAAGAATTTTCTCCGGCTTAATACGCACGACCTTGGATTTCTGCTTAAGACCTGAGTAAACTAGATAAAGCTGAGGCCGCTTACTGGAATCTAACCGCGCATGGCTTTGAAGATTGACCGAGGGTTATTTGATGGCGAGTTTGTAGACCACCATGCGGTCTTGGGAGTTCCCATCAATACTGACCCTAAAAATATCCGTAAGCGCTATCTCCGGATTGTTCGCCGCTTGCACCCCGACAGCGGCACCATCAACACAACCGCTGAGCGCCAGCTTGCCAATGAGCTGCTGTCAAAGCTGGTCAATCCTGCCTACGAGAAACTTTCTCAGGAGAATGAGTATAACGAGTATTGTCTACTGCTAGAGCTGAAGGGCAAAGAAGCCAAGCGGCGAGAGGAAACCGTTATGCTGACCGGGGAGAACGCCCGTCAGCTTGCATCCACCCCAGACCTAGAGGGCACCTACATCACTATCATTCGGAACCTAGGGGACAGCCAATACGAGTCTATCAACGAAAGTCTCGATCTCATTGGAGAAATGAGCGAGATTAATCTGGTCTATTTGATGCGGCAGCCCCAAAGCGGGCTGCGCAAGACGGAACAGGAGAAGGCTCCCCCTGCTGCTGCGCCTGCAAAGGCAGCACAGGCTCCCACCCCGGAGCGTCCGACTTCTATGGCTGAGCTGGTGAACGCCTATATGCGCCGTGCTGAAAGCTATGCTGCTAAGCATAACTACAACCAGGCTGTTTTGGAAATGCGAGAGGCACTCAAGCTTGCGCCAAAAAATAGCCACTGCCACGCTCGCCTCGGCATGATTTATTTGAAGAACAGCCAGCCGACGATGGCCAAGGTTCATTTCCGCAAGTCTCTAGATCTCAATCCCAACGAGACGCTTGCAAAAGAAGGGCTGCGCCGCGTTGCTCCCCAGGATATCGCCTCTAGCCGCAGCGCCCCGCCCAAAAACGCTAAATCTGACAAGGGAAAAGGCTTCCTGGGAATATTTGGTCGAAATTGATGGGACGGCAGCGCTACTGGACGCTGGACAGGCATAATTAGACTGGATGCTTACCGACTGAAGCGCTACAGCAATTGCGCTAGGCGATAGGCCAGCCCAGTAGATTAGCTCCACGCTATGGTACATCAACTTCCAACCGGTGCCCGAGACCTCCTTCCCCTCGATGTTGCCCAAAAACAATGGATCAAGCGGCGGCTGCAGCAGCGGTTTGAGCGGTGGGGGTATCACCGTATCATTACGCCGACGTTAGAGAAACTAGAGACGCTGACAGCCGGGGGAGCGGTTCAAGCCTCGACCGTAATTCAGCTCCACGATACCGACAACGAGGTGCTGGGCCTGCGCCCGGAGCTGACGGCCTCCGTGGCCAGAGCTGCCGTCACCCGGATGGATGGGGTCAGCCTGCCTCAGCGCCTTTATTACAGCGCCAATGTCTTTCGCCGGCTCGGGCAGGACAGTTCCTATCACCAGCATGAGTTTTACCAGGCTGGGGTGGAGCTGGTGGGCAGCGGTGGGATGGTGGCGGATATCGAGATCATGCTGCTGCTCACTGACTGTCTAGATACTTTAGGACTGAGTGACTGGCACGTCATCGTTGGGGAAGCAGCTCTGACGCGATCGCTGCTGCGAGGGTTCCCGCCTGAGCACCAGGACGGCATCCTGCAGGCGTTTGCCACCGTGGACCGCGTGGCGCTGGAAACCATGCCCCTCTCACCCCTGCAGCGAGACCGGGCTCTAGCTCTATTTGATCTGAGGGGAAGCCAGCCTGCAGACGTCATTCAGCGGCTGGGGCAGCTCGATCTCACTGAGGCCCAGCGCAACCTGGTTAATCGACTGAAGTCGCTATTTGACCTCCTCAGCGAAACGTGGCAACGCGAGAGGCGATCGCATCCTGCCGTCGTGCTAGACTTCAGCCTCACCCAAACTTTCGACTACTACAGCGGCATCGTGTTCGATGTCGTGACCACTAGCGGCTCAGGCCATCGGCATTTGGGCCAGGGCGGGCGATATGACCACCTGCTGGGGGTCTATCACCCCAGCGGGACCTCGTACCCCGGGATTGGCTTTGTGCTCAACGTAGAGGAATTGCACCAAAGCCTGCTGCTCACCGGCCAGCTTCCCAACGCAATTCCTTCCAGCAACTGGCTCATTGTGCCTAAGACCGCTGCAGCCCACGCGGCGGCGTTTGCCTACGCCCAGACGATTCGGGAGTCGGCCAGCCTGGTGCGCGTGGAAGTGGATTTGAGCGATCGCAGCAGCCTGGAAGAGGCCCGCAGCTATGCCCGCGAGCGCCGCATCGAGCAGTTGGCATGGGTAGATGAGGACGGCACACCCACCATTGAGCGGCTAGCGTGAGCCATTAAGCGGCTAGCGTCAGGGGAAAGATACACGTCAGGGCGCAGCATGCTGCGCCCTGACAAAAACTGGGGTGCTAGGATTCGAACCTAGGAATGGCGAGACCAAAACCCGCTGCCTTACCGCTTGGCGACACCCCACCGAGCTCTTGAGCTAGTATAGCAAGACCGTATCGAATCGTGTCAAGGACTTTCGGGGCGCTTCGCGGAGGGAGAGCTTCCACGCACCACCCCGAAATCCTAGTCATCGCATTACTGCCGTAGGGCAGAAACTTCACCCTCGACACCGAACACGGAGGGAGCCTTCAGTGCCGGCAGATTGATGTTAATCGGATTGCGAGCCAAAGCCGTTTGTACCTCGGTGACCTGAGAGGCGACTTGATAGGTCTTGATGTCGTAGGTCTGGGTAGCCAGCTTAGGATAGACTCCGACACCGATGATGGGAACCAGCAGAGAAGCGGCGATGAACGCCTCGCGGGGCTTGATGTCGAACACCATCGCGTCTGCAGTAGCAGCCTCGGCCTTACCGTAGAACACTTGGCGCAGCATGGACAGCAAGTAGACCGGTGCAAGAATGACGCCCACTGCGGCTAGGCCAACGATGACCACCTTGAACGCCGTGGTGTAGGCGTCGCTCGCAGTAAACCCTAGGAAGACCGTGATTTCACCCACAAATCCGCTCATGCCGGGAAGCGCCAGAGAAGCTAGCGAACCCGCCGTAAAGAAGGCGAAGGTTCTAGGCATGACGTTACCCATGCCACCCATCTTCTCCATATCCAGGGTGTGGGTGCGCTCGTAGGTGACTCCCGATAGGAAGAAGAGCACAGCCGCAATGAGTCCGTGGGAAATCATCTGCAGAACCGCACCGCTCACCCCTAGAGGTGTGTAAGCGGAGATGCCGATGAGCACAAAGCCCATGTGGGCGATGGAAGAGTAGGCCATGCGGCGCTTGAGATTTGTCTGCGCAAAAGCGGTGAGAGAGGCGTAAACAATGCTGATCACGCCGAGTACCGCCAGTGCCGGAGCAAAGTGAGCGTGGGCGTTAGGCAGCATTTCCATGTTGATGCGAATCAAACCGTAGCCTGCCATCTTCAGCAGAACCCCAGCCAGAATCATCGAAACGGGTGCAGGCGCTTCACTGTGGGCGTCTGGCAACCAGGTGTGGAACGGGAAGATGGGCAGCTTAACGCCGAAAGCAACCAGTAGCGCGGCGTAAACTGTCAGCTCGAATGGAAGAGAGTAGCTCTTGAGGGCCAGTTCAGAGAAGTCGAAAGTGACGGTGTCGCCGTAAAACGCCATTGCGAAGCCTGCCAGCAGGATGAAGATAGAGCCAGCAGCGGTGTAAAGGATAAACTTAGTGGCGGCGTAGAGGCGCTTTTGACCACCCCAAATAGAAATAAGTAGATAGACCGGAATCAGCTCAAGCTCCCACATAAGGAAGAAAAGCAGAAAATCCTGGGCCAAAAACACGCCGACCTGAGCCGAATACATCACCAGCAGCAGGGCGTAGAAGAGGCGAGGCTTGCGGTCAATGTTCCAGGACGCCAGGATGGCTAGGGTGCTAATCAAACCCGACAATAGCACCAGCGGAAGCGACAGGCCATCGACAGCCAAAGACCAGTTGAGCCCGATTTGAGGAACCCAGCTATAGCTTTCGACGAGCTGAAAGTTTGGTGTAGCGAAGTCGTAGTTTTGCCAGAAGACAGAAACCATCAAGGAAAATTCAGCGATCGCGACGCCGAGGGCGTACCAGCGAACCGTCTTACCTTCCTTATCGGAGAGCAGCGGAATGGGCAGGGCTGCAACAAGTGGTAACAGTGTGAGGATGGTTAACCACGGAAATTGAGTACTCATCATGAGTGTCTACCGAGCGTTTAGTACAGCAGTGTGCGTGATGCGGTTGTGCTGACATATCGATGACATTTGTGGCCAGACTCACTGGTCTCAAGAGACGCTGCTTGGTGAGGAGAAACCGCTCAGCGCTGAGCAAAAGCGATTTGGACTGTCATCAACCCCAGAGGCTGTTGGAGTGGTAGCCCTGACAAGCGCAGGGGAGAACGGAATAGCTCTCAGGCGCGATCGCCAGATCAACCCAACATCAGCACGGACAAATCGATGAGGATTTATACCTATTCATCAAGACAAACCCATCATAACTCTAGTTTGTTAAGTTTGGTAACGTTTTGCAAGATTGTATGTCTATATTTCAATAAGTATTTTTTGCTGTCGCCATTTGCTATCGTCATACTGTTTTATGCATAGTGGCGCGCCGCCGAGCTTGAGGACATCCCGGCTAAGCACCAAAAATATCCTGAGCACAGTGGCCAGCACCATAAATCACGGATCTGCCGATCCTGATGAGCATCTGAAACGCCTCTGAGTGCGTTATTCTCTAGTAGTCGTTATCGGTTAGCCAACTGGCGAAGGCCGCGGGGCAACAACGGACAAATCATCATGGATACGACCGCTAACGCCACCATCGCTGGCGTCGATGAGGGAGATACCCTGACGCTGCGCGATCGCGGTTCCGGTGCAAGCCTTGATCAAAGCCCAACGGCGAACGATCTGCTGACCCACAAAATGCTGGACATGACGGCGGCGACGCTGCCGCAAGATGAACCACTTCAAGTCATTGTCAAAGTAAGC
>JBHJHJ010000054.1:0-4113 GCA_050330955.1 Elainellaceae cyanobacterium
TTGAGGTGTTCTACAACCGGCAGAGGTTGCATTCAACCATTGGATACCTGTCCCCTGTTCAGTTTGAGGAGCAGTATTGGGGCGCTCTAGATCATCCACTAGCCGCATAGATTACCTGTCCACTGATCCGGGACAAGCTCAAAACGCCTCAATCATCAATACCCCGATACAGCTCAGCCACAGCAAACTTCAAGCCGATGCTCTTCAACATCACAGTGTCACCGGCATCGTAGAAAGTCGTCTCCCAATCACCACCAGAAACACGGCAACGGCACTCAACCCGCAGCTGCTCCTGAGAAATTAAGACGTATTCCTCTAAGGCATCGATCTGCCGGTAGTCCTCAAACTTCTGACCGCTGTCGAAGGCTTGGGTACTAGGGGATAGCACCTCAACCATTAGCTTGGGATATCGCTTAACGTAGCGGTCATCTCTGTCGCGCGGGTCGCAGGTGACAAAGGCATCGGGGTAGTAGTAAAACTCTTCGGTGTAGTTGACCTTGACGTTACCGGAGTGGAAGCGGCAGCTAGAGGAATCTCCAAGATGGTTGTCAATTAGCTTCAGCAGGTTGAAGGCGATACGCTCATGATTATCTGTGCCGCCGACCATGGCGTAAACCAAGCCGCGCCGATATTCGTGGCGGATGGTGCTCTGCCGCTCAATGGCGAGGTACTCTTCAGGGCTGATGTCGTGGGGAACGGCAATCATGGCGGCTAGGGGAGGCGATGGGTAAGGCGAGCGGTCAATCGCTCCCTAATTTTAACAAGGCGATCCCATGGGCCACAGATCATCAGGCGATCGCCATTCCACACTTCCCAAACGCTTTTGGCCTGGGCCACAACCGCCGATGATTGGAGCATGTGGTCTGTTACTCAAGCGTTTGCTAATTCCACTTAAGCGTTTGTTGCTAACGCTTAAGCATTTTCAAGTTTCGCTCAAGCGTTAGCAAGTTTCGCTTATTGATTCATAAGTTCTGCTTAAGTTGTATCAAATAACACTTAAGCGTTTGTAGGTTTCGCTTAAGTGTTTACAGGTTTCGCTTGAGCGTTTACGAGTTCTGCTTAAGCGATCGCGGCGCAAGCGTTACCGCTTTCGCTTCCTCACGCTGGAAAGATAAGTGCAGTCAGGCCAGAGCTTCGCGGCCAGACAGATGCAGCCGCTGAGGTGATCTGAGGTCGCTTCGAGGATGATCACGTCAGGTTCTGGTCTAGACTCGACTTGTGTATACCGTAGCCGCGAGCATAGGGCGTGACCATGGAGCTAGGCCAACCCATTCAGATAATAAACGCGACCCTCTTAGGCTACAGCGGCCTACAGACCGTCTCCGTCAGCTCAATAGGCCAAATCACAGCCATCCAGCCGGATAGCGCCAGCGCCGCGCCTGCCGCCCAGGGACCCAGCGTTCAAATCATTGATGCGGAAGGCGACTGGGTCACCCTGGGCGGCGTCGACTTGCAAATCAACGGGGCGCTGGGGCTGCCCTTCCCTGAACTTGAGCACCAGCACCACAGCACCCTAGACAAAATCTGCCGCTTTTTGTGGGATGTGGGGGTGGATGGGTTTTTGCCGACGCTGGTCACCACCTCCCTCGAAAATATCCACCGTGCTCTGGGGGTGATTCGGGAATATCAGCAGGCTTTTGATAGCCAACCTTCTCCCCCCTCAGCGGCCCGCATCTTGGGCGTCCATTTAGAAGGTCCATTTCTTAACCCAGCCAAGCGAGGCGCCCACCCTGAAGCGCACCTGAGGCCGCTGAGTATCTCCCAGGTGGATGACGTATTGGGAGATTACGGCGACGTGGTGAAGCTAATCACCCTTGCCCCCGAGCTGGACGCGACCGGCACCGTGGTGCCCTACCTGCGATCGCAAGGCATCACCGTCAGTCTGGGCCATTCCCTGGCCACCGCCGCCCAGGCCCAAGCGGCCTACACCCAAGGCGCAACTCTGGTGACCCACGCCTTCAACGCTATGCCGCCCCTGCACCACCGGGAGCCAGGGCTATTGGGGGTTGCCCTAACCACGCCGGGGGTGGCCTGCGGCCTCATTGCTGACGGGCAGCACGTTTGCCCCACCATGCTAGATCTGCTGCTGAGGACGGCGCGGGGCGGCGTCCCTGAGACAGCCGCCCTGGCCCACAGCCTATTTCTGGTTAGCGATGCCCTCTCTCCCCTGGGCTTGCGCGACGGACGCTACCCCTGGGACACCCGCGAAATCGAAGTGACCGGCGGCACGGCCCGCCTGCTGGACGGCACGCTGGCGGGGACAACGCGAGGACTGCTCTCGGGCGCTAAGAATTTGGTGGCCTGGGGACTGTGCAGCCCCGAAGAGGCGATCGCCCTTGTCACAACAGCACCTCGGCAGGCGCTGGGGCTGCCGACTTCATTGGTTGGCCAGCCCGCTTCCCTGCTGCGGTGGCGCTATAATCCAGCAACTCAAACCCTCAAAGCCCAGCGACTATGAACCCGACTACAAAAAGTTTCGTTACAACCTTGCGACAGAACCGATACAGTCTTCAATAAATCGTAATAGGATTTGAAGCGTTGAATTTTGCAGCTTTCGCTTGTCAGCCCCGTCTGCTAAGTGCGTAGCCACAATTAAACGAAAAGGGGGCCGCCCCCCTGACAGCTACGTTTACTTACGGCGCTTTACTGCCTCATCGAGGTTCTACTTACACCACAATGGCCAACAATACCGCTCAAACCACCGCCCAAACCGCCGACGACAAAGTCATCGTCAAAGACTACTTCAACGCCACCGGCTTCGATCGCTGGCGCCGCATCTACGGTGACGGCGAGGTCAACAAAGTCCAGCTCGACATCCGCCAGGGGCACCAGCAGACCGTCGACACGGTGCTGGCATGGCTTGAAGACGACGGCAACCTAGGTCAGCTCACCGTTTGCGATGCGGGCTGCGGCGTGGGCAGCCTCAGCATTCCGCTGGCCCAAGCTGGCGCGACGGTCTACGCCAGCGACATCTCCGAGAAGATGGTGGGGGAAGCGCAGGAGCGCTACGGGCAGCTTTCTAATTCATCGGGTTCAGCGCCATTGGGCTCGGCGGAATTCAAGGTAAGCGACTTGGAAACGCTGAGCGGGCGCTATCACACGGTCATTTGCCTCGACGTGCTGATCCACTATCCCCAGCAGCAGGCCCTAGAGATGCTGAATCACCTCTCTTCTTTAGCAGAAGCGCGCCTGATCGTCAGCTTTGCCCCCAAGACCTTGGCCTACAGCCTGCTTAAAAAAATTGGGGACTTTTTCCCAGGCCCCAGCAAAGCCACCCGCGCCTACCTACACCGAGAAGCGGAAATTGTCCGGTTTCTCGAGGCCAATGGCTGGAAAATTGAGCGCAGCGCTATGACCAAGACGCGGTTCTACTTCTCTCGACTGCTGGAAGCCATGAAGTCTCCTTAGTTGCGGGACTAAAGCGTCGCAGACGTAAAATTTTTTAACATTGTCTCTCATTCAGCCGGTGTACTGTGACAATCTAGAGGTTAGTTTCACAATACGCGCACCTTCTTGATTGAAGCAAGCTAGCCTAGTCAGGCAGGCGCATCATAAATACAGCAGCATATATAGGACAGTTAGCATGAGTGGTAATTTGGCAACGCAGCTGCGTGAGGGAACTAAGAAATCCCACACAATGGCTGAGAATGTGGGGTTTGTTAAATGCTTCTTGAAAGGAGTTGTTGAAAAGACCTCCTACCGGAAGCTGGTCTCCAATCTTTACTTTGTCTACTCGGCCATGGAAGCGGAGATGGAGAAGCATCGCCAGCACCCTATCTTGTCCAAAATCTATTTCCCTGAGCTAAACCGAAAAGCCAGCTTGGAGAAGGACCTACACTACTACTTTGGCAGCAACTGGCGCGAAGAGATTGTTCTCTCCCCCGCAGGTCAGGCCTACGTCGATCGCATCCGCGAAATCTCCGCTGAGCAGCCTGAGCTGCTGGTGGGCCACTCCTACACTCGCTACCTGGGCGACCTCTCCGGTGGTCAAATCCTGAAGAAAATTGCCCAGCGCGGCATGAACCTGAGCGAGGGTCAGGGCACCGCCTTCTATGAGTTCGAGGACATTGAGGACGAAAAGGCGTTTAAGGACACCTACCGCACCGCTTTGGA
>JBHJHJ010000055.1:0-40953 GCA_050330955.1 Elainellaceae cyanobacterium
AACACCCATAGCCTCAGCGATTTCCGTGGCAAAGTCGTCGTCCTGGAGTGGACCAACCACCAGTGTCCCTTTGTTGGCAAGCATTACGGCAGCGGTAACATGCAGGCCCTTCAAGCTGACGCTACCGCTGAGGGCGTGACCTGGCTCTCCATCATCTCCTCCGCCCCCGGCAAGCAAGGCTACGTCGAGCCTGATAAGGCCAATGAACTCACTGAAAGCCGCAATGCCTCGCCCACAGCTGTCCTCCTCGACCCCAAAGGCGAGATTGGTCAGCTCTACGACGCCCGGACTACGCCCCACATGTTCGTCATCAACGAAGACGGCGTGGTGGAATACATGGGCGCGATCGACAGCATTCCCTCTGCAGATACGGCAGATTTAGAGAAGGCGGAAAACTACGTAGAGGCTGCGCTGACCAGCGTACTGGCAGACCAGGCGGTGGAGACAGCGGTGAGCCAGCCCTACGGATGCTCTGTTAAGTATGACAGCTAGATAAGCGCGATAGAATCACATGCCCCTGATCTTACGCCGCAGCTATGAACACGGCTATGAAGGCTTTTGCAGGCTACCATAACCCCTTGAACGGAGCATAGGCGATGGTGAAGCGGCGACATCTATTGCTGAGCGGCGGCGCTGTGGCCGTGACTTACCTGGCTGGGCAATCTTGTCAGTCAAGGCTGCAGCCTGCTAAACCTGTTGCAGAAACGTTGCCCAGTGTCTCCTCTACTCCTGTAGCAGAGATAAGCGAAATGGCGGAGCGCGTCACGGCGTTTCTCCAAACGCTTGACCCCCAGCAGCAGCAAGCCGTGTTTCCCTTCGATAGCGCCGAGCGACTGAACTGGCACTACACCCCCCGATCGCGCAAAGGCCTCTCCTATAAGGATATGACCCATGAGCAGCGCCAGGCCGCCGAGCACTTGCTGCAGTTTACTCTGAGTGAGGCAGGATATCAAAAGGTGCAGGATATCCTGACGCTAGAGACCGTACTGCGGCAGCAGGGCGGCTCTCCATCTATCCGCGATCCGGAGCTTTACTTTTGGACTGTCTTTGGGGAGCCGGGAACCGTTCCCTGGGGCTGGCGTATGGAGGGCCACCATCTTTCCCTCAATGTGGCCGCCGTTTCCGACAATACCTTTGTGGTGACTCCCGCCTTTTGGGGGGCAAACCCGGCAATGGTGCAAACGCCGCCTCATCGAAACCTGCGTGCCTTAGCTCAGGAGCAAGATCTGGCCTTTGACCTGATGCGAAGCCTGACCTCTGCCCAGCAGGAGCAGGCGCTCTTGGCGAACCAGTCCTTTGGCGATATTCTGGCGGGGCCTACGCCGTCTGGCATCGAAGAGGCAGAGGGCTTACGGTTGGGGGATATGGACACCGCCAGCCGCGATCGCGCTATTCGACTGCTTGAGGTTTATGTGGGAAATCTGCAGAGCGATCTAGCAGCGCGGCAGCTCCAGCGCATTCGCAGCGCGGGGGTTGACCCAATTCGCTTTGCTTGGGCAGGAGCCGTTGAGCCTAGGCAGGGGCATTACTATCGCCTGCAGGGTCCGGTGGCGCTGATTGAGTACGACAATACGCGCAATGACGCGAACCACATTCATTCAGTCTGGCATGATTTGGAGCACGGGTTTGGTGTGGATGCGCTGCGTGCACACTACGAGTGGGTGCACCACGGTTAGCGCGTTAATTCAGGGATGGTCTTTAGAACCCTTTTGGATAGCACTCTTAAACGCGCCAAAAGAGCTATGCTGAGTCCCTTCGCAGCCATAGCCACAGTAGCTCGATATTCCTATTATGGAGCAGTAGGGTGAAACCCAAAGGAAGTCCCATGCTGTGTTCAAACGCACTCCTGCAGTTAAAGCCGTTTCAAACGCTGCCCCATACTCGACTGGAATGGATTTGCGATCGCGCTGAGCCTATCCACCTTGACGCGGGGGAGGTGCTGGTGCGCGAAGGCGAACCGGCCAAGGGCTTTTTCATTCAGGTCAGCGGCCAGATTACCGTCTATCGCCGCAGCAACGGGGCTGACATGCCTGTAGGTCGTCACGAGGGCGCCGCCTTCTTCGGCGAAATTCAAGTGCTCACAGAAGACGTGGTGCCGGTGACCCTCACCGCTGACTGCCCCACCGATCTCTACCGCCTCAGCTGTCCCGATTTCCTAGACGTGCTCCACAGCTGCCGCGAATTCGAGCGGGATATCTTTCGCACCGTGAGCACGCGGCTGCGGGGGCTAGAATCCTTCATTCGCGGTCGGGAGAAGATGGCGGCTCTGGGTACCCTATCCGCCGGCCTGGCCCACGAGCTCAACAACCCCGCCGCGGCCCTGGTGCGAGTCCTCAAGGACATGAAGCCCGCCATACTAGAACTGCAGCGGATGAACCTGGTATATGGCCAGCGCCAGGTCGATGAGGTGCATACTCAGCAGTGGCTGGAGCTGCGGGACCGGGGCTACGAGGCGATCGCCCATCCCCAAAACGACCCCCTGGCCCAGGGCGATCGCGAAGACACCCTCGCCGACTGGCTAGAAGACTACGGCGTGGAGAATGCATGGCAGCTCGCCGAACCCCTCGCCGCTGGAGAAGTCAACCCAGCGGAGCTCGACGCTCTGATGGACCGCTGGCGCGAAGACCCCACCGAGCTGCGGGATATGGGCTTGCGCTGGCTGGCCCTCTCGTTTGACGTCATGGGGCTGATTAAGAACGGGCTAGACGGGGCGGAGCGCATCTCTACTCTGGTGCAGTCTATGAAGTCTTACTCCTACATGGACCGCGCCGCTCAGCAAGAGATCGATATCCACACTGGCATCGAAGATACCCTGCGGCTATTTGCGTTCAAGCTGAAGCACGGCATCACGGTAAAGCGCCATTACGACAAAACCCTGCCCCAGATTATGGCCTTTGGCAGCGAACTGAATCAGGTCTGGACCAACCTGATCGACAACGCTATCGACGCGCTGAATGAAGACGTCCCCAATGGCGAATCGCCCACCCTGACTATTCGCACCTGCCAGAAAAATGGGCACATTCGGGTCGAAGTTGAAGACAATGGTCCGGGCATTCCCGCCGATATTAAACATCGAATTTTGGAGCCTTTCTTCACCACAAAGCCCATGGGGAAAGGATCTGGCCTGGGGCTAGACGTGGTGCGCCGTACAATAGAGTACCGACACCACGGCAGTCTTATGGTGGAGTCTGAGACAGGGCATACCTGCTTCACGGTGCTGCTGCCGACTAATGCATGACCACTGAAGACGCTAGGCCATCACGCAGCAGGTCATAATCTGTTTGGTACTTAGACTTATAAAATCTACCGTGGACAAAAATCAGGACTACGACTACTACTTGGCCTGTCGCAATCGCGATGCGAAAGCTACCCCGCCAAAGCCCGGAGTTCTCCTAGTTGGCGGTGCGGAGGGCAGTCAATCTGGAGAAGACGCGGCAACCCGGTGGTTCTTAGAAAGGGCGCGGGGGGGCAGGTATCTGCTGCTCCGCACTGGGCGCATCGGGGGGCAGGCAGACTGGATGGCGAAAACCTATAGGGAATGGATGTACTCTGCTGCCGAGTTGTCCATCGGCAGCAGAGACGCTGCCAATGATCCCAGCGTGGTGGACTACATTCGGGAGGCCGACGCGCTCTTTATCGCTGGCGGCGACCAAAACCTATATCAGGAGTTTTGGGAGGGAACCGCGACTGAAGATGCGATTAACGCGTTGATTAGCGAGAAGCGTATTCCTATTGCCGGAACGAGCGCAGGCATGGCTATCTTGGGCGACTTCTATTACGCTCCAGACCATCAAGGGGTGCTCAGCTCCGAAATTTTGAATGACCCATTTCACTACAACACCCAAACCCTCCATCGCAGCGATTTTCTCCGCATCCCGCATCTGCAGAACGTTCTGACCGATACCCATCTCGATCGCATCAATCGCCAAAACCCAGAAACCCGCTATGGCCGAATTCTGGGGTTGCTAGCGCGGATGATCTACGACAGCGGCAACGACCTAAATCGCTATGCCATTGGGCTAGAGGAAGGTGCGTTTGTCGCCATTGACGAACAGGGCGTTGCGCAGGTGTTTGGCAACGGCACCCAGACTGGACAAGACGCTTACTTCCTTAAACCCAGCGGTGCCCTTCCCGAGCAGTTCGAGCCGGGCTGGCCTGTGATCTGGAATAACGATGGCCAAGCCGTGAGCGTCTATCGGATTTCTGGCACTCCGGAGGGAAGCGGCTCGTTCGACCTGAAGGATTGGTCTACGGCGTCGGGCGGCACTTGGGAGTACTGGTACACCGTCGGCGGTCAAGCTGGATTAAGAAAGGCAGCGCGCTAAAACTGCTCTAGTACAAGATTCTGTAGCCGAATCACTGGCCATGACGCAGCGATCGCAGGCTGGCCACAATCAGCGGCAGCGCTCCCACCCCCATCGCTGCCGCGATTACCAGGCTAATCACCGGGTCGGCCCAGTCCCAGTGGAGGGCCCAAATCAGCACCGCCGAGACAATTACCCCCACGGAACTCGCCGTATCCGCCAGCACGTGCAAAAAAGCGCCGCGCACGTTGAGATCGTGGTGGCTGTGGTCGTGCAGCGCGGAGGCCGCCATAATGTTGACCCCCAGCCCCACAATGGCCGTCACCAGCATCACCTCACTGATGACAGCAGGGTGGCTGCTCTGGAAGCGGTTCATTGCCTCCCACACCACCCATGCCGCCAGCACCAGCAAGCCCACGCCGTTGGCTAAGGCCGCCAGGGTCTCCGCTTTTTCCACCCCGAGCGATCGCTTCTGAGTAGCCGCAAGCTGCGCTAGCCAGGTGGCTCCGATGGCCAAACCTAGGGCAACGCAATCGGACAGCATGTGCCCCGCATCGGTCACCAGGGTCAGGCTATGGCTCCACCAGCCCGCCGTCAGCTCAAACAAGGAAAACCCGCCTGAGAGCAACAGGCCAATGCTGAGCACCTGGAGCTTCGTTTTGGCAGCCATCGCTGCGGGGCTAGGCAGCTGACCCTGCAGCGGGTCATCACAGTTCAAACAGTCGCAGCGGCGCATGTGGCTTAACTCAAACACTACTTTCTTTACGTTGCTGACTTGGAGTATGGATTTTGCACAGGACATAGCACTGCCGGTCCCTACGGCTATTCTACGGTCCAGCAGGCCGGGGCGCAGCTGGGCGCTAGCCCCAAAAGCCTCTAATAATAACTAGAGCATCCAAATGACTGCGGCCCAAGTGGGCGTGTTCCAGTTTTTTCGATGGACATTTTCAAGCTTTAACCGAAGAATTCTGGAGCCAGGTGGCTATAATTGTCCTCTGTTAAAGGCATTGCTGACCAGGGGGCCGGCTGAGCGGATGTTTTCTGATATTTCACGCCACTGGGCCAAAGACTGTATCTTGGCCCTAGCCCAGCGAAACCTCGTCAACGGATACCTCGACGGCACCTTTCGCCCCCAGTGGGTCCTCACCCGCGCTGAGTTTGCGGCCTTGATGACCCGGATATTTCCTCAACTGCCTGCGCAGCAGAGCAGCGTTTCTTTTCGTGATGTGTCTGAGCAGTTCTGGGCCAGTGACGCCATCGCGTGGGTCAGCCAGCACGGCTTGTTTAGCGGTTTTGAAGACGGCACATTCCGCCCGCAGATCGCCATTTCCAGGCTGCAGGCCGTCATCGTGCTGGAAGCTGGGCTTGGGGCGAGCCAGCCCATCGAGGTAGCAGCGCCCTCAGCTTTGCTGAAGCCGCAGTTTAGCGATGCGGCGGACATCCCTGCCTGGGCTGAAAGGGCGATCGCCGCTGCCCTAGCCCGTCAGCTTTTAGAACAGCTCCCCGAGCCCAGACCGCTGCGCGCCAACCAAATCATCACCCGAGGTGAGGTGGCTGCCCTGCTGTGCCGCGCCCTGAAGATTCCCGCTGACGAACTGCGCAGCAGCTTAAGCTTGACCACCCCAAATCGTCAGGCCTTGTTTCAGCGATTTTTAGATCAGGAAGCCGGCTTTGACTCTGAGAAGCTCGCTTTCCTAGACCGCGGCGTTGAGCGATCGCCCTATCAGCGGGAGGTGGCTGAATACGCCTCCCGACTTAAGGCCTTTGCAGAGCCGGCTGCGGTGCCCGTGCCCCTCACCAACACTGCAACATATCCTGCTAGAGGTTTGGTCCCGGCAGTAGACGCCAAAGGACTAGACTTTCTATCGCCAGATGTGGTGTCGGGCTGCCTCTGCCTAGCAACCATAAGGCAAGGCATCCTCCACACCCGCTGGCTGGGCCGCGCTGCCATCGAAAACCGCGAGATGTGGAGCGCCACCAAGTTTGTGCCTTTGCTCAATGTGGTGGACCGCGCCAACGCCGTCGCCCCAGATATCCCCATCGATCGCTGCCACGTTCGTACTGAGGGCCGTCCGTCGGGCTACCCCTTCTACAATTTTGCTGAAGGCATCGTCAGCTACAGCAACCGCATTGCCACCTCCAATGCCCTAGCGGTGACGGTCAAAAACTTTGAGACGCCCACGGGGCTAGAAAGCTGGACGCGGCAGCTCACCGGCAACCCCCGGCTGACGTTTCGAGGCCGCTACGGCGAGGTGCCTTTTATTTCGCGCCCTGAGCTGTGGGATACTCAAACCCGAAAAGTGCTCCTCAGGCCGTCCGGTGCGCTGCACCAAGGTGATAACTCGGTCTCGACTTACGACCTCACCCGGCTGCTGACCATGGCAGCTTGGCACTACCCCATCTCTAGCCAAGCCAATTTCGCGTCTGCTAAGGGCCACAGCCTTAAGCCCGTGATTCGCGCTATGGGCATGGATACGGCCCGCTATATGGATGTGGCCCTAGATGCCCTAGGGCTGTCAGAGACCATAACCGCGCCTGTGATTATCTCTAAAAGCGGGTTTGGCCGCAGCAGCCTGCGCGATCGCACTGAGCTGTCTTATTGTGCTCTAGTGCAGTTCAGCCTCCCCCGCCAAGGCGCTGCTGATTTTACTGCAACCCATCAGCACTATGCCTTTGGCTTTACCCTAATCGTGGCTAAAGATATGGGCAATTTCAGCGAAGAAGCCCGCTATGTAGATGCGCTTATGGCTGCTGAGGTGACTGAAATTCTGCGTAGGGTCGTCGTGAATAGGTTTTGATCTTGAGCGTCGTTCTCTAGACGATGAAGAAGACACCTCTAGAGCGCTGAATCCGGTCAAGGCTGACCACGGATCAGATATTCAATCTGGGCTAGCGCGCGTCTGGGAAAGCGACTGCCGCAACTGCTGAACCCACGGCTTGGAAATCATTTTCTTTTAGATAGATTGTTACCAAAGCCTAAGGATCCGGCAGCTCCAGCGGGATGTTGCCCAAAAGCCCCTTGCGAAAATCCTGCAAAAGCTGTCGCGCCGCCCGCTCAGAATCATTTTGATAGCGATACTCCCCCAGGGCCGCCACGTACCCCTCCCCCGTAAACGCATCCGCCGCCAATCCATACCGCTCCCCCAGTAAACCGGGCGGCACAAACTGCGGGGCGATCGCCTGCAGCCCCTCCAGCAGGTCCACGAACGCCGCCGCCACCCGCTGGTTGTCGTAGGCGGCCTCACCAATGTCATCGCAAATAGCCAGCTTCACCGCCGCGCCTTGGTCCGTGAGCTGCGACGGCAGCACCCCCGGCGCATCCAGCAACTCCAGCTCGTCTGAGATCCGCACCCAGCGGAGCTGCCGGGTCACCCCCGCCCGGCGGGCGCTCTCCACCACCCGCTTGCGCAGCAGCCGGTTAATCAGCGCCGACTTGCCCACGTTGGGAAAGCCAATCACCACTGCCCGCACCGGCCTGGGCCGCATGCCCCGCTGGCGACGGCGCTCGTTCATGGCCCGCCCGGCGTTTTGGGCCGCTTGAGCGATCGCTTTCACCCCCTTCCCCTGCTGGGCATTGGCCCCGTAAGGCCGCTCTTGCCGCTGCTTAAACCAGTCGCCCCACAGGGTCACCACCTCGTCGGGCACCATGTCCACACGGTTGAGCACCAGCACCTTGGCCTTGTCACCCACCCAGCGCTCTACGTCGGGGTGGTGGGTGGCGAGGGGAATGCGGGCGTCCCGCACCTCTAGCACCACGTCCACGCGCTGGAGCTGTTCTTGGAGCTGCTTTTCAGCCTTGGCAATGTGGCCGGGATACCACTGGATATCGGGGGCGGTCATGAGAACACAGGTTGACGATGGAACAGCGTCGCTTGAGGAAGATCTAGAGGCTTCGGCTACGGCACGACCAACACCGGGCAAGGAGAGAGGTTAATCACCCGGTTGCTGACGCTATCCGATAGCCCCTCTTCCGTCAGCCCAATGCCGCGACTGCCCATGACGATTAGGTCGGCGTCTAGGTCATCGGCGACGTCACAAATAACAAAGGCGGGCATCCCCTGCCGTTCAATCACCTCTGCCTCAATGCCCTCATTTTTGAACAACGTTCTGGCGTTATTTAGCAGCTCGGCGATCGCCTCTGCGGAAGGCAGTTCTGGTTGATCATCCCCCTTTCGGTCTTCAGGAAACTCCACCACAGAGAGGAGCGTAAGCGTGCTGCTGTAGGACTTTACGAGGCTGGTCACCAGCTCGGCAGCGTGACGCGACTCACGGGTTTGATCAATAGGAAATAGAACGCTCTTGAACATATCGACACCTCTTGGGCGGGGCCAAACTCCGGTAAGATGTGGATGATTAAGCCATCTGTTTATGCGACTTTGTTTTGAATCATAGCGCCTTGCGGCTTATGAGAACTCAGTGGTGGGTGTTGTCCCTTCGAAGATACTTTTGGGGGATTGATAATGCCTCATCTTGTAGGATAATTCGCAGTAAGTAGATATACCTATTGGAGGGATTCCGTGTCTAAGAAGACGCTAGCTGACCTATCCGCCGCGGACGTTTCCGGTAAGCGGGTGTTTGTTCGAGCCGATTTCAACGTTCCGTCAGATGACCAGGGCAACATCACCGACGATACGCGCATTCGCGCTGCCCTGCCGACCATCAATGACCTAATTGGCAAAGGGGCCAAGGTCATTCTTAGCAGCCACATGGGCCGTCCCAAAGGTCAGGTCAAAGAGGACCTGCGCTTGGGTGCGGTAGCGGCTCGCCTGTCGGAACTGCTCGGCAAACCGGTCACTAAGTGTGACGACTGCATCGGCGATGAGGTTGCCCAAAAAGTAAGCGCAATGTCCAATGGCGACGTGCTGCTGCTGGAGAACCTGCGCTTCCAGGCCGGGGAAGAGGCCAACGACTCCGAGTTTGCCAAGCAGCTCGCCTCTGTCGCCGACCTCTACGTCAACGACGCCTTCGGCACCGCTCACCGGGCCCACGCCTCCACCGAAGGGGTAACCCACTACCTCAGCCCTTCAGTTGCGGGTTACCTGATTGAAAAAGAGCTGCAGTATCTTCAGAACGCGATCGAACATCCCCAAAAGCCCCTAGCGGCCATCATCGGCGGCTCCAAGGTCTCCAGCAAGATTGGCGTAATTGAGACCCTGCTCGACAAGGTCGACAAGCTGCTGATTGGCGGCGGCATGATCTTCACCTTTTACAAGGCACGGGGCCTGAACGTGGGTAAGTCTCTGGTGGAGGACGACAAGCTAGAGCTGGCCAAGTCCCTAGAGGCCAAGGCCAAGGAAAAAGGCGTAGACCTGCTGCTGCCCACCGACGTAGTGGTGGCCGACAACTTCGCCCCCGACGCCAACGACCAAACCGTCAGCGTGGAGAACATCCCCGACGGCTGGATGGGCTTGGACATCGGCCCTGACTCGGTGAAGGTGTTTCAAGAGGCCCTCAAGCAGTGTAAGTCGGTGATCTGGAACGGCCCCATGGGCGTGTTCGAGTTTGACAAGTTTGCCGTGGGCACAGAGGCGATCGCCCGCACCCTGGCTGACCTAACCGGCACGGGAGCCACCACCATTATTGGCGGTGGTGACTCGGTGGCAGCGGTGGAAAAGGTGGGCGTGGCCGACAAGATGAGCCACATTTCCACTGGCGGCGGCGCTAGCCTGGAGCTGCTGGAAGGCAAGACCCTGCCCGGCATCGCGGCCCTAGACGAGGCATAGGTTGCCCGCGCAATCGCGATCGCGTCGGGTATAAATTACCCGAGGCAACTGATTATGCGAAGCCCAGGTCATGCCCTGTACCGGCGTGGACCTGGGCTAGCTTTTTGTACTTCTTCGCGTGCTCAATTAGCCCCACCGCCTCTTCTTCCGATAGGGCGCGTTTCACCTTTGCCGGCACGCCCACCGCCAGCGATCGCTCCGGTACGTCTTTGGTCACCACCGACCCGGCCCCGATGATGCAGCCCTCTCCTACGGTGACGCCGTTGAGCACGATGGCGCCAATGCCGACTAGACTGCCCCGCCCGATAGTAGCGCCGTGAATCACGGCCCGGTGCCCTACGGTGACATAGTCTTCTAGCACCGCAGGCTGACCTGGGTCGCCGTGAAGAACAGCGCCATCCTGTACGTTGCTGTGGGCTCCCACCCGTATCTTCTCCACATCCCCCCGCAGCACTGCGCCAAACCACACGCTAGCGCCAACTTCTATCTGGACATCCCCAATCACTGTGGCGTTGGTGGCAATGAACGCGGCTTGGGATAGAGTGGGATCTGGCCAAGGGAAAGCGGGCTCAGGCGACGGGGCCATATCTTGAAAAATGCTCAAAGTTTTCCGACTTGCACCATACCATGCGCTTAAAATTACCGTATGGCCAAGCTATCCGACCACACAAACGATTGGCTGTAGCGTCTTTGCAGATCCTGCTGATATAGCACTATGGTTAATCTACAGTATCCCATCTTCGGGCCAGAGATTCAGTGTCCTCACTGCCGCCAAACCATTCCGGCCCTAACGTTAACTGATACCTACCTCTGTCCGCGCCACGGGGCATTCGAGGCTGAACCCGAATCTAATGAGCTGGTACATCTGCAGTCAGGGCGTCACTGGCGGCGCTGGGAGGACCGCTGGTACCGCCAGCATACTCATCCTGACGGCATTCGCTTTGAGATTCACGAGGCGCTCGACCGGCTCTACACCCAGGGCTATCGCGCAACGCGAGTCGTCATCGCCCGCCGGTATAAGGAGCTGGTGAGCACTTACCTTGAGCGCAGCGGTCCCTGGCGGGGACAGGCAGATTTCACTAAGCCTCGTCTGTACGGCCTTCCTGTGGAGTTTAGCTCTGAGTCTGAGGATGAGCCCTGCTGGGACGTAATCAATTTTGATTTAGATAAGGAACCCGGCGCTCCGGTACGCTATCCCTATTTCCGCTTATTTGAATAGCATGCATCACGCCTCCATCCGCACCGCCGACATCCACCGGGCGATCGCCTTCTACGAGCTGCTGGGCTTCGAGGTGTGCGAACGCTTTACCGCAGGCATCACCCTGGCCTGCTGGATGGAGGGGCTAGGGGGGCGGATTGAGCTGCTGCAGGTGCCCCAGCCTGCGCCGACGGCAGACGCCTTCAGCGACGAGCACTACACCGGGTATTACCACCTGTCATTTGACCTGACCGAGACCACCCCCAGCCTGCCGGGCTGGGTCGAAAGCTTAGCGGAGCGGGCCCAGGCCAGCGGGCAAGCGCCGCCCAAACTGCTGCTCGCGCCCCAGCAGCAGATAATCGGCGATCGCGTCTACGAGGTAGCGTTCATTGCCGATGCAGACGGACTGCCGCTAGAATTTCTGCGCGTTTTAGCTTGATGGCGACTGTCAGTGCTAGAACCGCGCTTTCCATTGGCATGTTGATCGTGCTAAGTGGCCTAGCGATCGCCTGTCGTCGGGATGCTGACCCCAATGCATTTCCCGCTCCGATAGAGACTCCCCCGGCAGTTGAGACTCCCCCCGGGTCACTGCCAGAGTCAGTGCCTGGGTCAGCACCAGTCTCTTTAGTGCCCGTTCCTAGGGCGTCAGAAACGCCTCCGCCCAAGCCCTCCGGGGAAATGGCGGAATTGGTTGTGGGTGAGGGGGAGACCGCTGCGCTTCGGGCTGATCCATCTGGCGAGGCTGCCACGGTTGCCTCAGGGGGCGGTGGCGATCGCCTCCAGATTCTGGAGGCCAGGCGCGCTGATGGCGGAGCCGTGTGGTATCACGCCCGGCTCGATGGCTCGGAAGGCTGGGTTCAAGGCCAGTTCGTCAACTTTTCTGAAGCCTACGGCAGCACTAGCCGCCCCTTCGTCGTTCTGCCTGGCGGGGGGAGCGTCCACGCCGAGCCCGATGCCGAGTCTGAAGTTCTGCAGGAGCTGGAGGGGGGGAGCGCCGTTGCGGTGACGGAGCGCTACTACAACGAGGGCGTCTGGTTTTATAGCGGCGGCGGCTGGATTGCTGGGGAGAACCTGTTTCGTCCGGCCTGCATCGAGTTCAACGACTACCTGCCGCTGGTTGTTGCCTCAGGCGGCACCACGGTTCACTCGACAGCGGCGTACCAAATCCCGGTGGAGAGCAGGCTAGTCGGCGGAGAGATCGTGTTCCCTTCTGAGGTGACTCAAAATAACACAGGGACCTGGTTTAAGACAGACCAGGGCTGGATTAGTGGCCAGTCGGCTTTTTATCCCTTTTGTGAATCCGCAGAAACCTCGCACCAAACGCCCCCGTCAAAGATCCAAATCAGCTCAAAGGTGCGATAGCATCACTAAATGGCATTGGTCTAAGCTGTGACAGAACCCTCAACCAAACCCACCCAACTGGCCACGCCGAAACCTTCTGACCGAGCGGTTTCAGTGGTAAAGCCCATCCTTGTGACCGTGTTTCGCCTGCTGCTGCTGGGAGTAGGAAGTGCGATCGCGCTGGTGATTGGTATTGCCGTGGCCCAGGTGTCGCCGGGGTCAGGGGAAGAGCGCCCCCTATTGGAGGACCTGCTGCGAGGCGTCGCGAGGGTGCGGGGAGCGCCCTACCCGGAGGCAGAGCCTTTACCGCAGCGCTCTGGTGAGGCAGGCGTTGGGGGGGCAGAACCAGGGTTACGCGGGACTGACCAGTCCAATACGGCGGACTCGCCCAATTTGTCAGAAGCAGATTCCACGTCTGCTGCGCCTGAGACTCGTGAATCGGATTTCCCCGAACCAGATTCTCCTGAGCCAGATGTTGCTGACTCTCGGAACATTCCAGACGCGAGCGCGGATATCAGACCCCAAACGCAGCAGGCCCTACAGCAGCAGCTCACTCGTCTGCGCTCAGAGCGCCAAGATTTAGAGGCGGCGATCGCTCAGATGGAGGCTGAGGTGGGCATTCCCCCTTCTTCAAAGTCCCTTGAGGCCCGGCTTGCCGCCCTAGAGCAGCGCTTGGGGGAAACTTCGCCTTCTGAATCTACACCTGAGCGATCGCCGCAATCAGCGCCCCAGTCAGCGCCGCAATCAGCGCCACAGTCAGCGCCACAGTCAGCACCCCAGTCAGCACCCCAGCGTGCACCCCAGTCCGCTCCTCAGAACTAATGCAGATTATCTTCTTCGGCACCCCGCAGTTTGCCGTTCCCAGCCTCCAGCGGTTAATCGAGCATCCCGACATTGAGGTTCAGGCCGTCGTCACCCAGCCCGACAAGCGGCGGGGGCGGGGGCGGGGGGCGTCTCCCTCCCCGGTCAAGGCCTGCGCGATCGCCCACAATTTGCCGGTGTACCAGCCCGCAAAGCTCAAAAAAGACGCCGCAGCCATAGCGCACCTGCAGCAGGCCAGCTCAGACGCGTTTGTGGTGGTGGCCTACGGGCAGCTGCTCTCCCAAGCGATTTTAGACCTGCCCCGGCTGGGCTGCATCAACGGCCACGGCTCCCTGCTGCCTCAGTACCGGGGGGCGGCCCCCATCCAGTGGAGCCTTTACCACGGCGAGCCCGAGACGGGCATCACCACCATGCTGATGGATGCGGGAATGGACACGGGACCCATGCTGCTGAAGCAAACCCTGCCCATCGCCCTGATGGATAACGCCGTCGAGTTGGCGGAGCGACTGGCTGAGGTGACCGCCCATCTCCTAGTGGAAACCCTCGTGGGCCTAAACCAGGGCAAAATCACGCCCACGCCACAGCCTGAGGCTGAAGCAACCTACGCGCCGCTGCTCACCAAAGAAAACTTTGCCCTCGACTGGTCTAAGCCGGCGATCGCCCTCCACAACCAGGTGCGGGGCTTTTACCCCAACTGCTTCACCGCATTCCAGGGCGCTCCGCTGAAGGTGTTTCGCACCGTGCCGCTAGACCACGCGCCAAGTGACGCAGCGCCCCAATTCGATCGAGCTGAGCTTGCCCAGCAGACTGGGCCGCTGGAAGCCGGTACGGTCATTGGCATCGTTAAGCAGCAGGGTCCCGTCGTTCAAACCGGAGACGGTCCGCTCTTACTCCAGCAGGTGCAGCAGTCAGGCAAGCGAGCCCAGTCAGGCTGGGACTTTGTCAACGGAAATCGGCTGTCGGTGGGGACGGTTTTGGTTTAGATTACGTTAGGTCAGCGGCTCGCGGGCCTCATAGTGAGGGCAGTGCTGGCACGGGCCAGACGGGTTGACGGCGCAGCGCATCAGCTCAGAGCGGGCGTTGAAGCGGCAGGTGGTGTCCCCCAACACCCAGCGTCCGTCGGCGAGGGTGCGATCGCCCGGGGTGGCCTGGACGTAAAGGGCAATGCGGTGAAGCTGATAGCGCCCTGCCTTGAAGCGATAGCGGTGCCGCCGCTCCAGCACCGTGTAGGTCTGACCGCTGAGGACGAGGGCAGCGCCGGGCTGGGGGTTATCGGGTAGCGGAAGCGTGTCGATGAGTTTGCGAGAGTCGCACAGAATTACGTCTGTTGCGAGCAGAGATGGCGCCATGGCGGGGGTAGCTGACCAAACGAGCAAGGGCAAATGCCTTAACGTGCTGCCCACCACCATAGCACTGCTGCCGCCTTGGGGAGATTTGCGGCGTGCCGCCTAGGCCGGTAGCTTGCTCAACCAGTCCACTCTAGTGCGCACGGCATCTGGCTTTGGCATCTGGTCTAGGCGCATCAGCTCGGAAATCGCCGCGATCTCCTGATCTCGGTTGATGCCCGCCACCGCCAGAATGCGATCGCCCTGCCGATAAAAGGCCAAAAATGCTGGGCTCTCAATATCTTCCACATTGCCTTCGATAATCACCTCATCCCAGCGCTCCGCATGGCCCACATAGCGCAGCTTGAGGTCAAACTGCCCCGTCCAGAAAAAGGGCACGCCGCGAAACGGCACCTGCTGCCCCAGCATATTGCGGGCGGCGACGCGACCGTGCTGGGCGGCGAGCTGCCAGTGCTCGATGCGCACAGATTCCCCAGTGCGCCAGTCTGGGAAAGTGGCGATGTCGCCTGCCGCAAACACCCCTTCACCCGCCCGCAGGTACTGATCGACGGGGATGCTTTTGTCTTTGGGGCTGACCTGCATCTGCTGCAGATAGGCTGTGCTCGGCTGAACGCCGATGCCCACGATAACTAAATCAGCCGGAAGGCGATCGCCGTCGGCGGTAGAAACGGCCTCAACCGCGCCGCTGCCGTGAATTTGGTTAACCTTGGTGCCCAGCTTAAATGCCACCCCTTGAGCCTCGTGGACCCGGCGGAATAGACGCCCCACCTCAGGCCCCAAAAGTGACTCGAAGGGCTCGGCTCCCGGCGAAACCACCGTCACCGCTACCCCCTGCTTCGTAAGGCTAGCTGCAGTCTCCATGCCGATGAAGCTGCCCCCAACAACCACGGCCTGCTTGGCCGTTTGAGCCGCCTCAAGAATCGCTTCAGCCTGCCGATGGTTGTGCAGCTTAAACACGCCTTTGAGGTCAGCGCCGTTCAGGGGCAGCATTTTGGCGGTGCCGCCTGTCGCCAGCAGCAGCGCGTCGTATCCCAGCGTCGCGCCCTCTTCAAAGGTGAGCTGTTGCGCTACCGCATCCACGGCGGTGACGCGAGCCCCGGTCTTGAGCTCGATATCGTGGGAAGCGTAAAACTCGGGCGATCGCAGGGAGAGGGAATCTTCCGAAGCGCTGCCCGCCAGGTACTTTTTGCTCAGCGTGGTGCGATCGTAGGGCAGCTCGTCTTCTGCAGTAATCATCACTAGGCGCCCTTCAAACCCGGAAGCCCGCAGGGTCTCGGCGGCGTTGGTTCCGGCAGCGCCCGCGCCCAAAACCACAAAGGTGCGTGAGTCCGCACCGGGGCGATAGGAGGCCATGTTGGGCGATCGCGACGCCTGGGGCTCATCGGGCAGCTCCACCACAATCTCATCGCCCTCAACAGTGACGGGATAGCTCGGCAGGCTGTCGAGCCCCGGCGGGCAAAGCTGATCGCCTGTCTTGACGTCAAAACTGGCGTTGTGCCAGGGGCACACCACGCGATCGCCGCACAGCGCTCCTTTAGAGAGGTCTGCGCCGTTGTGCGTGCACTTTGCGCCGATGGCATGAACTGCGCCATCGATCTCAGTCAGGAGAATAGACGCGCCCTCTGCTTTGACGGCAATCATCTTCCCCGGCTGGAGATCGCTTGCTTTCGCTACGGTCTGCTTCTTCATTATAGATTTTGGTAAGTCTGTGCTGGCCTGAGCACCCCAAAAACCTGCGTTTAGGCTTTTGCGTTTGGGGTCCTCCTTTTAGTGTGAAGAGGTGACTTGAGGCGCTCATCTGGCTAAAGACAGACTCGCATAAGTGGCAGGCCACAAGTAAACGAAGCCATGCCTCAACCTAGACGAGGTTTATCGGTTTCAAACAATCAGACCTATCCCGTCGTTCCGCCTGCCAAAGACACAATGAGTATGATCACTGTGCCGGCCAAGTTGAGATAAAAGCCGTTTCTTACCCACTTCTGCTGCCAAAATTTGATTATGAAAACTAGCGAGGCAAACGGGATCAGAAGGCTGCATAGCCCCCAAGCAACGTGTTGCTTAAATGCCTGAACTAGTACAATGATGCCGCCTGTGAGGCTGAGGATAAGCCCAATTAATATAACAAGTGCCAGTATCATAACCAATGCTCCTAAATTCTGCTTCGCCGGCCCTATCACCTGGATCCAGTAATCGCCCAAAAGAGCCAATGCTATATTACCCGCTCACTAAGGCTTTATAGTTACTTTCATAGAAAAACAGTTTCCGGGTCACGCCAGTAATTTTCATGCCTTCATCGGGACGTTTGGCTCTAATCGTTTAAAAGCATGTCCCTGTCTCGGGATTCCATAGCTTAATCGTCTCGTCCACGCTGCCGGTAGCTAACCAGGCCCCATCCGGCAATACAGCTATGGAGTTCTGAGGCGCAACGCCTGAGTTCTGGGATGAGACTGTCAAGCTTGGAAGAGCCGCTGTGGAGTTCTGAAGAGCAGCCTTGGAGTTCTCCAATGCAGCTAATGCGTTCTCTAATGCAGCTATTAGGTTCTGAGGAGCAGCTGCTAAGCTCTGAGGAGCAGCTGTTGAGTTCTGAGACGCTGCTTCTGAATTCTGAAGAGTAGCCCACGGGTTCTACATTATAAGGGTAGCCTGCCTAGATCCAGGAAGCGAAGGCTATGGGCTAAACGCTGAGTGCGGCAGTAGCGATCGCTTGATTGCGATAAGAGTCTGGAGAACTGAATTGCTGGGATGGTAGCGGGAATACCGCTTTGCACAGAAGACGAGTCAATGACGCCTTGGCGTCAAGTTGCTGAGACGAAATTTTCGATTTCCCCATAAAGAATGCAGCGGCTCAAACAAAACCCCGGCCTCTAGATCAAAACCCACCGTCGCGGTACCCTCAACAGTGGCATTCCACCCCAGCCCAAACCGCCATGCTCACCCTCCGCAACGAATACGCCTGCTTCGACGGCACCGTCGCCTTCTACAGCCATCCCTCCGAGCTGTGCCGCAGCACCATGAACTTCGCCGTCTACGTTCCCCCCCAGGCCAAAGACGGCCCCGTGCCCGTGCTCTACTTCCTCTCCGGTCTCACCTGCACCGAAGAAAACTTCACCACTAAGGCTGGCGCCCAGCGCTACGCCGCCGAGCATGGCATTCTGCTTGTCGCCCCCGCCACCAGCCCCCGCAATACCGGCATCCCCGGCGAAGACGAGGACTGGGACATCGGCAGCGGCGCCGGCTTTTACGTCGATGCCACCACCGAGCCCTGGCGGCAGCATTACCAGATGTACAGCTACGTCACCGAAGAGCTGCCCCGTCTGGTGCAGTCCAGCTTCCCCGTCAGCGATCGCGCCAGCATCTGCGGCCACTCCATGGGGGGGCACGGCGCCCTCGTGTGCGGGCTGCGCTTCCGCGATCGCTACCGGTCCATTTCAGCGATCGCCCCCATCGCGGCGCCCACCCAGTGCGCCTGGGGCAAAAAAGCCTTTGGGCTATATCTAGGAGAGTACCAGGCGGACTGGCGGGCCTACGACGCCAGCGAGGTGGTGCGGATGCAGCAGCACGACTACCCAATTTTGGTGGACCAAGGCGAAAAAGACTCCTTCTTGGCCCAAGGCCAGCTGCTGCCGGAGGTATTTGAGGCTGCCTGCCAAGAGGCCGGCCAGCCGCTGACGCTGCGGCGACACCCAGACTACGACCACAGCTACTACTTCATCGCCACGGTAATTGGGGACCATATTCGCCACCATGCGGAAGCGCTACGCGGATAGTGGGACGGTTGGTATGGGTTGGGGCTCGACGTTTTGAAGGCTATGGCACTGCCATGGCTCTACCCGGATGAACCATTATAGAAAATGGCCTCACCACCTGTGACGCTGCGGGGCAAACTGCGCTAAGGTTGAGACGCTTTATCGCTCAAGTCACTGTAGGTCGTCACAATGGATGGTATTGCTTCCCGCCGCTTAGCCCACCCTCACGCTTCCCGCGAGGGTCAACTTCACCAGGGTCAATTGCCTTTGCGGAGCCATCGTCCGACCTATCTGACTGGCCGACCGCTGGACTTTTGCCTCCTTGCCCTGTGCTCTTGCTTGCTGAGCGTCATGTGCCACCAGACGGGCAGCGTAGCATCGCAGTCCCCCACCGCTTCAACCACAACGCCCCCTCAAATCGATTTTGTGGTGAAAGCAGGGCTCGCCACCGCGCCCCGCCTAGATATCGAGCGCGCTGAGGACGAAGAGGCTCAAGGTTAGGACTTTCCGTGGGTAGGGCAAGGGGGCGCTGAGATAGAGCGATCGAGCCAGCCGGCGGCCTGCTGTAGCCGGGTGAGGGCGTCTTTGGGTTGGTCATTGAGCAAGTGAATCAGGGCGATCGCGGCCTGCTCTTGAGCGCGGGCGGTGCGATTGCCTTTGAGGCGGTGCCAGTCTTGAGGGGCAATTGCCAGCCGCTCGGCAAGCGCCTGGGCCAGGGCAACTGTTTCGATATCGGCCAAGGCGCGGCTCTGCTCTGTAGCCAGGGTTTCGGTGAAGAGGGGCTGGGTCATGGAGGGATGCGGTGGGTCTATTTACCGCTAGTCTATCAATATTGCCCCTTGCGCGAGCCGTTCCCCATGTCGCCTTCTCCCACACCGCCCGCCCCTGACACCCCGGAAGATGACTTTGAGCGCGAGCTGCGCCGAGTGGAACAGTCGATGGGCGAGCTGCGCGATCGCTTTACCCAAGTGACGGCGGCGCAGCAGGAGCAGAGCGCCCTGAAAGCACAGCAGGCCCGACTGCAGCATGAGCTGAAGCAGCACCGCACCGAGGCGCTGAGGAAGGATCTGAAGCAGGTGAAGACGCGGTTAGAGGAGCTGGAGGAAGTTTTAGAGAGCCAGCTTTTTTCTTGGGGAAGCTTGAGCGAGCCGTTTTGGCAGGCGGTGCGGTTTGGGGGTTTGGGGCTACTGGTGGGCTGGTTTTTGCGGGGATGGGCTGGCTAAGTTAATAAGCTTATCAATGCACTTAACGATAAATCTATTAACTACTGTTTGCGCGCGATGGCGCGCCGCTTCGCTTTAGGGTCGTTCGATTTAGCACCAAAAACGCCCTACGCGAAGTGGCCAGCGCGACAAACGTTAGCAATTTCCAATCGCGTGTATTCTTCCCCGAGATCGCGCTATGCAATGGTCAGACGAGGGCGAGAGATTGACAACCAATCTCTCGCCTTGGCGATCGCTATCTTTGTTTTGGAAACCGCTGTTTGAGACAACAGCGCTTAGACAAACGCGAAGTTGTCGCCCGTCAGCGTGTTGACATCGGTGTTGAGCAGTACAGCGGCGTTGCCCGCGCCGAAGTCAATCACCGTATTCGCGCCATCCTGGCTCGCTGCCCCCAAAACGCTGGCCAAGTCGCTGAAGATGGCGCTCACGTCGAGGACATCGCCGGCGATCGCAAAGTCGGTGACCGTATCCACACCGGTATTGGTCTCAAAGGTGAAGGTGTCGTTTCCAAGGCCCCCGGTCAAGAGGTCGTCATCACCGCCGCCGCTCAGGCTGTCGTTGCCCGCGCCACCCGTAATGATGTCGCTCCCTAGACCGCCTGAAACCGTTGCGTCCCCTTGGGCCTCTTGAATGAAGCTGTCGCTTCCTGCCCCTAGGCGTACCGCACCGTTGAGCTGGCCCTGGTTTACCACGTCCACCACACCCAGCGCCCCGTCGGCGTCGATGGCGAAACCGTTGCCGCCCGTGATGGTGCCGAGGTTAGTGATTTGGCCGTTGAAGATAACCCCCGACTCAATTAAAACGCCGGCCTGCTGCTCAGAAGCAATGACGCCCCCTTGCTGGTTGGTAATGTCTCCAGTGAAGGTGGCTTCGGTTAGACCGGAGCCAAGAAATAGACGTACCCCTGCCGGGACATTGCCCTCACCGCGACCCTGGATCAGGCCGCTGTTGGAGATTGTGGCGGACAGCTCTAGGTCGTCGATGCCATCGCCCAAGCCGTTAGCCGCGCCCACCTGGACCGAAACGCCGCTGCCGGAGTTGCCCGCACCCGCATCAATCACCCCCTGGACTTGGTTGTCCACAATGATATTGTCGGCGGTGCCGTCGAGGTAGAGGGTGCCGTTGCGCTGGTCGGCGGTGCCCAGAATCGTGCCCTGGTTCAACAGGATGACGTTGTCGCCGTCGAGGTTCACCGCCCGACTCCCGGACTCGATCTGGCCTAGGTTCTCAATGAAGAGGTTGTGCTGCGCATCGCCGATGTAGAGACCGTTGCGGGGACCGGAGATGGTGCCGCCGGGCCGGTTGCTGATCAGCCCGTCAAAGCCGACGCCGTCTTCAACCACAAGGCCACCTAAAAAGCCGACGTTGACTTCTGCAGTGATTGTCCCCCGGTTGATCACAGAGCCGCTGACCGTGGTCTCAGCCTGGCCAGAGCCGTTGAAAAATCGCAGGCCGCTGGAGCCGTTGGCCGCGACGCGATCGCCCTCGGCAAAGACGTCTAGGCCATCGCCGCGACCCTGGAGCAGGCCCCGGTTGAGGATGCTGATGTTTTCGCTGGTGGCGTCGTCCGCCGCGCCCACCTGAATGGCGATCGCGTCCCCGAGGTTGCCCTCACCGGCATCGATAACCCCCCGGCGCAGGTTCCTCACCGAAGTATCGTCAGCGGTCCCGTCGATGTAGAGCGTGCCGTTGCGCTGGTCTCCCGTGCCCGCAACGCTGCCCAGGTTGGTGAAGCGGACATTGTCGCCGTCGAGGTTCACCGCCCGGCTGCCCGATTCGATAGTTCCCAGGTTGCGGATGCGCAGGTCATGCTCGGCGTCACCGACGTAAAGGCCATTGCGAGGGCCGGAAATTTCGCTGCCGCGCCGGTTAACGATGCGTCCGTCGAAGGCGACGCCGTCTTCAATCACCAGGCCACCCAAAAAGCCGATGTTGACCTCTGCAGTGATGGTGCCTCGGTTGATCACAGACCCGGTCACCGTGGCCTCGGGCACATCAGAGCCGTTGAAGTAGCGCAGGCCGCTAGAACCGTTTGCGGCTACCCGTGCCCCGTCAGCAAACACCTCCGGACCGTCACCGCGCCCTTGCAGAACGCCCCGGTTGACCACTCTAATGTTGTCGTTGCTGTCGTCGTCCGCCGCACCCACTTGGACAGACACAGCGTCCCCCAGGTTGCTCTCGCCAGCGTCGATGACGCCGCTGGCCTGGTTCAAAAGCCGCAAATCGTCCACGGTGCCATCGACGTAGAGCGTGCCGTTGCGCTGGTCATCCGTACCCAGAATGCTGCCAAAGTTAAGGATGTTGAGCCCGTCACCGTCGCTGAGGTCTACGGCGCGGCTGTTGGAGGAAATCTCACCTCGGTTGACGAGCCTGAGGCTGTCTCCCGTGGAGCTGATGCCGTTAAAGTCGCCCGATATGGTTTCTAAATTGAAGATGATGCCACTATCGCCAGTGGCGAGAATGGCCGTATTGCCCGAATCTGGAGCTGAAACCGATCCGCCGTTTCTCACGATGACGCGAGCTTGATCGCCTGAGAGATCGACGGCGGGCTGCCCAACTGCGGCCTGAACGTCTTCGTTAATGACGACGGTTTCTCCGTTGGAGAGCACGATGGGGGGAACGAGTTCGTTTGTCATAATTAGCTGCCCTTGGTGTAGTGTGTTTGCGAGTCTTAGTCGAACTGACAGACCCGCGTGTCTATGGCTGCATCATAGTCAGGGCAAAGGTTATGAGGCTTGAGGCTTGTGGCCTAAATTGAGCTTAGGTCTTTAGACCCAGAGCCCAGGAAATTTTCCTGTCGGGCTAGGAAAGTAGAAGGTGTGACAACGTTGAATCCGATTACTTCAGCAAGATTTATGGCCTTGGGGTCGTGTTGGCGATCGCTTTGGCGCGATAGGATTGAGCCAATGCGAGTGATTATCGCCCAAATCACTATCGCAACCGAGCATCACCTTCTCCGGCGCAGCGGCCTTTACCCAATCCTTGCCCTCTATGCTCCAGCAGCGCTTCACGGTCTTGATTGTTGATGACAGTGACGCTGACCGGCTGAACTATCGTCGCTATTTGCAGCGCAATGCAGCGCTAGACTGCGCCGTGTTAGAGACTGATTCAGGCGAATCCGGGTTAGCAATTTGTCACCAGGCCTGCCCTGATGTGGTTCTCCTGGACTACCGCCTCCCCGACTTGGACGGGCTAGAGTTTCTGCAGGCGCTCAAGCCTCAGAAGGGGCAAATGCCTGCAGTCGTGGTAGTGACGGGGCAGGGCAGTGAAGCGATCGCCGCCCGCATCCTCAAAGCCGGGGCTGAGGATTACTTGATTAAGGGGCAAATTACCGCTGCTTCGCTGCAGCACAGCCTTGAGCAGGCCATGGAGAAGTCAAGTCTTCGGCGTCAGCTTGCCCAAAGCGAAGATCGCCTGCGTTTGGCCTTGGAGACTGCCAAACTGGGGATTTGGGAATGGCGATCGCCTGAAAATCAGCTTTTTTGCTCTGACCAGGTGGGCCCCAGTTTTGGCTTACCTGCCGGTTCACCCTGCTTGAGCTACAGCGCTGTGCTGAAGCGGGTCTATCCCCAAGATCGTCCCATCATTCGCAATGCACTGCGGCGGGCCTTCGGGAACCAGGCCCAGCGCGACATCGATTTTCGGGTGGTGTGGCCTGACGATTCTCTCCACTGGCTGCGGGGTAGTGCGCAGTTTTATCCTGCGGCCCAGACTGAAAGCGCCGGACGGCTGCTCGGCACCGTAACTGACGTCACCCACTTGAAGCAGGTAAAAGTAGACCTAAAAGAGAGCGAGGCCAGGCTGCGGCGAGCGGTGGAGCAAGCGCCGTTTCCCATCTTTATTCACGGAGAAGACGGCCAAATTTTGCAGATGAGCCAAGCAGTATCAGAGATTTCAGGCTACGCCGCTAGCGAAATCAGAACCCTTGAGGACTGGACGGAAAAGGCCTACGGCGAACAGCAGGAGAGCGTTTTAGAGCAGATCAACCGCCTCTACGCCCTAGACCGGCGCGTGGACGAGGGCGAGTTTGAGATTAGGGCCAAGGACGGCGAGACGCACACCTGGCTGTTTAGCTCTGCCCCCTTGGGCCAAACGAACGATGGAACGAGACTAGTGATCTCGATGGCGGCGGATGTAACCGCCCAAAAACAAGCTGAAGCCGACCTTGCGACCCGGCTGCGGCAGCAGGCGGCGGTGGCCCAGCTCAGCCAGTTGGCGCTCTCAGGCCTAGATCTACTTAGCCTGTTTGATCGGGCGACTCAAATGCTGGTAGACAGCTTAGGGGTGGAGTACTGCAAAGTGCTGGAACTGTCACCAGATGGTCAGTCGCTGCTGCTGCGCTCTGGGGTGGGTTGGCAACCTGGGCTGGTGGGTCAGGCTGCGGTGGACACCGAGGGTGGTTCCCAGGGGGGCTATACCCTTTTGTCTCAGCAACCCGTCGTGGTTGAAGACCTGCGGACCGAGACGCGATTTAGCGGACCTTCGCTCCTGACGGAGCACGGGGTTGTGAGCGGCATCAGCGTTGTCATTTTGGGGACAGGCGATCGCCCTTTTGGGGTTTTGGGCGCCCACTCGCGCCAGTTCAAGGCGTTTACGCCAGATGACGTCAACTTTGTGCAGGCTGTGGCTAATTTACTGGCAACGGCGATCGCCCGCAAGCAGGGCGAGCAGGCCCTAGAGCAGATGAACTTAACCCTAGAGCAGCGAGTCCTGGAGCGCACTCAAGAGCTAGAAGCCGCCAATCAAGAGCTAGAAGCGTTCTCCTACTCTGTGGCCCATGACCTGCGGGCCCCGCTGAGGGCGATTCAGGGCTTCGCACAGGTGCTAGAGGAAGATTATGATGAGGCGCTGGATGACCTGGGCTGGGACTATATCCACCGCATGGCTAAGTCCGCTGAGAACTTAGATACTTTGGTGCAAGATCTGTTGACCTACAGCCAACTGGGCCGACTAGATATTTATTTGCAGCCTATCAGCCTAGATGCGGTACTCAACCGAGTTCTGGCGGCCTTGGAGCCAACGGTGCGGGCATCGCGAGCTAGGGTAGAACTTACGCAAGGCCTTCCGATGGTCTATGCGCATCGCAGCATCATCAAATCGGTAATGAGTAACCTAATCGGCAACGCCCTGAAGTTTGTCACCCCTAATACCTTGCCCCAGGTTCAAATCTGGGCGGAGCCGGTCAACTCAGGCAACGGAGCGACCAACGGATCTCAGTCAGACCCTCAGCTTATCCGTATCTGGGTGGCTGACAACGGCACTGGCATTGCCCCTCAGCACCAAGAGCGGATCTTTAGACCGTTTGAACGGCTACACGGCGTAGAGGACTACCCAGGGACCGGGATTGGTTTATCTATTGTGGAGCGCAGCGTTCGGCGGATGGGAGGGCAAGTCGGCGTAGAGTCAAGGCTGGGGGAGGGCAGTCGATTTTGGATAGAGCTGAGGCGCGTGACCAATTAGCTGTAGGGTAGAAGGCACACTCAGCCCTACAGAGGCCCCTTGAACGAAAACCAACCCCAATTGCCTCAGCCCCGATCGCCCAATCGCCTCCTAGCCCTGCTGCCAGAGGCAGACTACCGCCAAATTGCGCCCTATCTCAGACCCGTTAGCTTGTCCTCAGGGCAGGTCATCTACGAACCCCATGAAGTGGTCTCCACGGTCTATTTCCCTACTAGCGCGATGGTTTCGCTCGTGCAGGTGATGGAAGGCGGCATGACCGTTGAGGCCGGCGTGGTGGGCAGTGATGGCATGTTGGGATACCCGGTCTATCTGGGAGGGCAGCACGACTCTAGCCGGGCCATTGTGCAGATTCCCGGTGAGGCGGTTGTCCTCGATGCGAGGACGCTGAAAGCCGTATTCAACCAGGGCGGCAGCTTACAAAAGCTGCTGCTGCGCTACACCCAGGCTTTTATTGCCCAACTGAGTCAAACCGCCGCCTGCAATCGCTTTCACCCCACAGAAGAGCGGCTGGCCCGCTGGCTGCTGCAGTCTGGGGACTTTGCCCAGTCTTCAACCCTCAACCTGACCCAGGCCTTTTTATCCAGCATGTTGGGCGTGCGCCGCGCTAGCGTCACCGTCGCCGCCAACACGCTACAAAACGCAGGGATGATTCACTACAATCGGGGGCACGTTCGCATTCTAGACCGACAGTCTCTTCAGTTGGCCTGCTGCGAGTGCTATGGGACCGTCAAATCTGAGTATGACCGCCTGCTAAGCGACTTTGCCAGCTCGAAGTAGCCTTCGCACCAACGGCTTTTCGTACGCTACCGCACACAGCACGGTATAGATGTATGACAGAGTGATTGAGGCAGGGCTGTTGGGACTTTGAATTTTGTTAAGATTGTGTTGTAAACTTATCGTGATGATTCAGGGTTCGGCAATTTGCTATTCTTTATAGTCGGAGCGCGTTTGAGTAGATGATGGGTCTCAACGGACACAGTATCCTTCTCGTCGAAGATGATCCCAACGACATTTTGTTTATTCAACGGGCTTTTCGCCAGGTTAACGCTGCTATTCCGGTTCAGATCATCAAGGATGGTGACGACGCGGTTGACTACTTAGCTGGGCAGGGAAAGTTTGTTGACCGAGATGCCTATCCGCTGCCAGCCCTAATACTGCTGGATTTAAAGTTGCCCCGCCGCTCCGGGGCTGAAGTTTTAGAATGGATGAAGCAGCAGCCTGTCATTAAACGCATTCCAGTGGTGGTTTTGACGTCATCTCGGGAAAACGTGGATATCGCTCGGACCTACGACCTAGGCATCAGCTCCTACTTGGTCAAGCCCGTCAATTTCAGCACGCTGTCTAAGATGGTTGCTGCGCTAGATCATTACTGGCTGCAGCTCAACGAATATCCCAGTTTGGCGTCGATCTAATCCTAAGACTGACATTTGAACATGGCGTTAACGCGATCGCTACAGCGAATCTTACTGATTGACGATAGCCCAAACGACCGACTGCTAGCGATTCGAGAGATTAAGCAGGAGTTCCCGGATGTTGAGATTGAAGAGGCAATAGACTGGACCCAAGTCCGTCAATCCTTCAGCGCCAATAACTTTGATCTGGTGATTACCGACTACGAGCTTAACTGGGCTACGGGTATAGAAATTCTACATGCGCTAAAGGATCATGACCCCAACTGTCCTGTGATTATGTTCACCGATTCGGGGTCGCAGGAAATTGCGGTGGAGGCGATGAAAGCGGGCCTTGACGATTACGTGCTCAAAGCGCCCAAGCACCGGCTCCGCTTGCGACAGGCCATTCGCTCCGTTTGGGAAAAAGCTCAGATTCGCCGCCGGGCTGAGGAGCTAGAGTTCCGGCTGCAGTTTTTGCTCAACGAGCTTGAGGTGGGCGTTTTTCGGGCAACTCTAGAGGGCCAGCTCATCGAAGCGAGCGATGGTTTGCTTCAGCTGTTGGGCTTTGCCTCCCTGGCTGAGGCGCAACCCTTCTTTGAAAAAGAGCTGTCCTGGCCTAGTGGCGATCGCGCCAGCCCAAAAAGATGGCACCGGGAAATCAAGCTCGAGAGAACCGGTGAGGACAGTCCGCTTTGGCTGCAGGTGAGCGAAACGGTGATGCAGCTCGACGGCCAAGCCGTGATTGACGGCCTGATTAGCGACATCACCCAGCAAAAGGAGACCGCAGCAGCCCTCCGGTCTCTCAACCAAACCCTAGAGGCGCGGGTCAAAGAGCGAACCGAGCGCTTAGAGTACCTCAATCAGGAGCTAGAAACCTTCGCCTTTTCGGTCTCCCACGACCTACGAGCCCCCGTCCGCCAAATCAGCAGCTTTGTTGAGCTACTGCAAGCAGAGCTGCAGTCAGCGGGGTTGACTGAAACCCTTCAGCACTACATGCAGCAAATTCTCCAGCTTGCCGGTCGCTCCAGCAAAATGATCGATGACCTGCTGCAGTTTTCTCGCACAGGTCGAGCTGAGATGCAATACACTACGATCAACATGAACAAGCTTGTTCAGGAGGTAAAGCGTCAGGTCGAATTCCAGCTTGAGGGTCGGGCCATTGATTGGCAAATTGAACCGTTGCCCCCTGTAAAAGGCGATCGCAATTTGCTCCACCAGGTTTGGCAAAACCTGCTTGAAAACGCCGTCAAGTATACGCAGGTGCAAGACCAAGCCAGAATTACGATCAGCGGCGTCGTCAGCGGCGGTGATGTGATTTACTCGGTGCGCGACAACGGCATTGGCTTTGACGCCGAGGATGCCAGCAGGCACCTGTTTGGCGTGTTTCAGCGTCTCTCAAATGCCCAAAACTTTGACGGCACTGGAATTGGTCTGGCAAACGTGCGAAGAATTATCTCCCGCCACGGGGGCCGCTGCTGGGCGGAAGGGGAAGTCAACGTAGGGGCAGTCTTTAGTTTTGCCCTGCCATCTCTCGAGACTTAGCTTAGGGACGAAATATATGTCAGCCGCTCAGTTTCTTCTATTAGAAGATGATCCAGTAGATCGTGAACTCATTCAAACAGCGCTGATGGAGAGCGGCGTCGTCCAGCGCTTTATTTCGGTTGCCGACCGACAGGCGTATATAGACGCCTTAGAAACAGAGACAGTCGACCTGATTTTGTCTGACTATGTCTTACCTAATTTTGACGGGTTAGAAGCCTTAAAATTGGCAAAGTCGATCTGCCCCGAAGTGCCCTTTATTCTAGTCTCCGGGGTATTGGGCGAAGAGCAGGCTATTGATGCGCTTAAGCAGGGCGCAGATGACTATGTTCTCAAGCAGCGGATGCAGCGGCTAGTGCCAGCCGTAGGCCGTGCTCTGCAGGAAAGTCAGGAGCGACAGGCGCGCAGGACAGTTGAGAGGGCGCTGCAAAAAACGGATAACTTGCTCAGGGCAATCGTGAGTGCATCACCGACGGGCATCATTACCCTGAGCAGCGAGCAGCAAGTGATGACGTGGAACAAAGCGGCTGAGCAGCTCTATGGATGGCCGGCTTCCCAGATCACTGGCCGCGCTTTGCCCGTGATTCCAGAGCAAGAGCAGGCTGACTTTGACTGGTGTTTTATGCAGGCGCTGAAGAATCAAGCGGTCCTTAATCAGGAAGAGCACCATTTGATGCGCGATCGCCGCTTGATTGATGTCAGTCTGTCCCTAGCGCCGCTGCAGGATGGCGATGACCACATCTATGGCGTCGTCATGACGGTCACCGATATCACCGAGCGCAAGCAAATTGAAGCGGAACGGCAGCGAAACGAGGCAAAACTCAAGCAGCAAACCCAGGCTTTGGCAGCAGCAAATGAGCTATTGCTGCAGGCCAAGCAGGATCTGCAGCACCACAACCAAGACCTAAAGCAGTTTGCCTCTGCCATTTCCCACGATCTAAAGGCGCCGTTGCGGGGAATCAACAATCTATCCACGTGGATTGCGGAAGACTACGGGGACCAGGTTCCGCCAGAGGCGAAAAAGCAGCTTGGCCTGCTGCGGCAGCGGGCAGGCCGTATGACGGTGCTGGTGGACGGTCTACTCGAGCTGGCTAAAGTCGGCCAAGCCCAGGCCCCACTAGAGCCCGTAGATCTAAATCAAATGTTAGCCAACGTTATTGACATGCTGGCGCCGTCAGCAGCCGTCATGGTGAATCTTCCCCCCAATCTGCCGACGATTCAAGCTAGGCCTCTCTCCCTGCAGCGGGTTTTTACCAACCTAATTGGTAATGCCATTAAGCACAATTACCGCCCCAACGGTACAGTCACCATTTCAGTCACAGAGCAGCCCCAAGGCTATGAGTTCTCCGTTGCGGATGATGGGCCAGGAATTGCCCCTGAAAATCACGGGCGCATCTTTGACATCTTTCAGACGCTGAAATCAGAGGGTGACGCCTCAGAGGTCGGAGCGCGCGATCGCGGTGAGAATACCGGGCTTGGTCTGGCGCTGGTCAAGCGCATCGTGGAGAGTGAGGGGGGGCAAATTTGGGTCGATTCGCAGCTTGGCTGTGGGGCAACGTTCCGCTTCACCTGGCCGTTACGTGCTTCCGTACCGGTGTGATAACCCTCGTCTAGGCTGAGACTTGTCGCAGGCCGCCGGTCGGCGGTCCTATTTCAGGTCGCTCCGATCGCAGGCCGCCCCAAAATCCACGGCTGGCCCTTGGGGAATCAATCCCCCCGGATTGAGGGGAAATAGATTGCCGTAATAGTCCCGCTTCACCGCCTCTAGGTCGCAGGTGCCAGCCACCCCCGGCTGCTGATAAATATCCCGCACGTAGCCGCTGAGATGCTCATAATCCGCGATGCGGTGGCGGCTACACTTAAACAGGCTGTAATAGACCGTATCGAAGCGAAACAGCGTGGTGAACAGCCGCACGTCTGCCAGGGTGAGGCGATCGCCGCAGAGGTACCGCTGGGTGGCCAGCGCCCGATCGATTTCGTCTAGGGCGGTAAATAGCTCATCGCAGGCGCGATCGTAGGCGGCCTGCGACTGGGCAAACCCACAGCGGTACACCCCGTTGTTGACCGCCGGATAGATCTTGGCGTTCCACCCGTCCACTGCGCCCTTGAAACCGGCAGGATAGAGGTCCAGCTTGCGGGCGGCGAAGGCTTCAAACGCCTGGTTGAGCACCACGATAATCTCAGAGCTTTCATTGTTGACGATCGCCCCAGCCTTGTCGTCCCACAGCACCGGCACCGTTGCGCGACCGCCATAGCCTGGCACAGCCTGCCGGTAGAGGGCAGCGAGGGTTTTGTGTCCCAGAAATGGCTCGTCGAACACCCACCCGCCTTCCTCAGGGGAGGGCGACACCACCGTCACCGAAATAGCCTCTTCCAACCCCTTAAGCGATCGCACCACCAAGGTCCGGTGGGCCCAGGGACAGCCCAGGCCCACAATCAGGCGATAGCGCTTATGCTCCGGCGGATGGTCACCGTCAGGGCCGACAACATGGCGGAACTGGCTGGGCGGGCGCTGGTAGTCCCCTGTGTTGCTGGACGGAGCCAGCTGGGACATCATCAAGCGCCACTGCTGACTCCAGATAAAGCGGCCCAGGCGAATGACCGCCTTCCCCGGCAGGCTACCCACGGGCTTCGGGCCGAGTAACGACAATGCCGTAGGCATCAGGGTTGAGATACTGCCGCGCCGCCTGCCGCAGAGCGGCCGCATCGACGGCGCGAATTTGCCTGGGGTAGTGGATGGCTGCGTCGAGGCTGCCGGTCATGGACTGGTAGTATCCATAGAGGCCAGAGCGGCTCGTGGGGGTCTCGTTGGCAAAAATGTATCGGTTGGCAACCTGGGTGCGAATGCGCTCGATTTCTGAGGCGTCTACCGGGTCGGTCTGCAGCCGCCGGATGTGTTCTACGACGGCGGCTTCCACCGCCTCAAGGTTCGTCTCAGGCAGGCGGGCCGACACGGAGAAGACGCCCTGCTGGGCGTAGGTCATGTTGCTCACCCGGATTCGAGACACCAGCGATCGCTCCTCCCGCAGGTCCCGCACCAGCCGGGCCGTGCGCCCAAAGCCCAAGACTGAGGCCAGCACGTCGAGGGGATAGGTCTGGTCAAGGTTCTGAATGCTGGGGACTCGCCACATCATCACCAGTCGCGCCTGCTGCAAGGCAGCGTCCACGAGTTCAGCGCGAACGATTTCGGCAAAAGGGGCGTTTTGCGCCGGGGAGGACGCGGAGATTATGCCAGCAGAGAACGGCATCGCGTCAGCGTCATCAGCGCCGACCACAGCCCCGTTCGGGATGCCGCCAGCCACCGTTTCAATCAGCTGCTCCACGGGCAGATTGCCCACCGCCACTGCCGTCATCGCCGCAGGGCGATACCAGGTTTGATGAAACGCCCGCATCTGCTCAGGCCGCAGCGATTCAATCACCTCAGGCGTGCCGAGCACGGGCCTAACATAGGGCAGGTCGGGGCAGGCGATCGCCATCGCTTGGTAGAAAGAGCGCCGTCCGGGACTGTCCTCAGCGCGGCGAATTTCTTCTAAGATGACGGGGCGCTCGCGCTCAAAGGCCTCCTCTGAGATGCTGGGCTGCAGCACCACCTCAAGCTGCAGCGGCGTCAGCGCCGCAAAATTCTGCGGGGCCATGGTGATGTGGTAATGGGTGTAGTCTTGGCTGGTGGCTGCGTTGGCCACAGCGCCGCACTGCTCTACAATCTGCTCAAATTCCCCGCTCTTAAGGCGATCAGTTCCCTTGAACATCATGTGCTCTAGGAAGTGAGCCATGCCGTTGATGTCATCCGTTTCAACCGCCGAGCCGATGTTGAACCAGAGGTTGAGATTAACGGCATCGACCGGAACCCGCTCGGCAACAACTGTGAGCCCGCTCGAGAGGCAACGAACCGTAGGCTGATTGAGCGGGATAGCAAGGGCAGACGGGGTCAGTCCGACGGTCATGGGAGATTTCCAGGGTGGGGCTACTCCTCATCTTAGTGCGTCTGAACTTGACATGCTCAACAAGCTCAATAAACATCGGGGGATGGCTGGGTCAGATCTACCGCAGATAGTCTAGGATGCCGCTGGCGATCGCCTCGGAAATTTGCCGCCGTCCGCTGCTGCTGCGCAGGCGAGCCGCGTCTTCAGTGCCAGTGACAAAGCCAGTTTCCACCAGGATAGCGGGCATGGAGGTGTTGCGAATCACGTAGAAGCGAGCTTCCTTGACGCCTCGGTCCACAGAGCCGGTTTCGCGGATCAGCCGGGATTGGACCGCTGTTGCCAGACGGCGCCCCTCAGCAGAGGCATAGAAGAAGGTCTCAATGCCGTTGACTTCTGGGCGGCTGAGGCTAATGGCGTTGGCGTGAATGCTGACAAAGATATCGGCGTTGCTGCGCTCTGCGGCAGCCACCCGGGGCTCTAGGTCCACTTCTTGGTCACCGGGGCGGGTCATCACCGTGACGATGCCCTGCTGCTCTAGCAGCCGCGCCACTTGGTCAGAGATATCGCGCACCACTTCCTTTTCTTGCAGGCCGCCGATGCCCACCGCGCCGGGGTCTCTTCCCCCGTGGCCGGCGTCAATCGCTACCACAATGCGACCTGCAGGAATAGGACGGGGAGCAGGGCGGCTGGGAGACGGTGCCGGCGTGCGGCTGGGGGGCGGCGACACCACACCGCTGTTGTCGATATCGAGGATGGAGGCCCGCAGCCCCTCTGCCCGCAGCTGTTGCCGGGTGGCGTCTGCGGTGAGGCGATCGCGGAAGAGACCTGCCTGCATCACCACTTCACCGTTGATTAGAGTGCGGAAGGCATCGGGAACCACGGCCCTCACCTTGCCCTGGACGTCGCTTGAGCTGGCGGGGACGATGACCCGGTAGCGGAAGCCGAGGCGGGCCGCTTGATCGGAAGGCGGCGCAGGCGGCTGGCTGGGTGCCGGGCTGGGGGCGGGGCGAGACGGGATTGAGCCACCGCCGGGTACGGGAATCGTGGGAATCGTCATGGAGCCACCGGGACGAGGCAGGAGCGCTGTGGGGGACTCTGACGGCGTCACGGCGACGGGCACGGACCGCTGCGGGGCTGCCGCAATTAGGGTGTTCAGGTCTTGGTCGTGGGTGAGGTAGTAGTGGCCAAGGGTCTGGCCGTTATAGGTGCGCTTTGTCAGCCGCCAGCCGGGGTTGAGCGCGATAGCGGTGAACTCACCGGCCTGGTTGCTGGCCCGGCCAATTTCGAGATCAGGCTGGGTGCGATCGCGCACGTGCCGGGCTACCAGCTTCAGGTTGGTGCCGTCGCGCAGCACCCGTAGGTCGTAGCGCCAGCCCAGGTCTTCGCCGCCCACCCGCACGGAATAGCCGTTGCTGTCGGTGCCGCGACCGCAGATGCCGGTAAAGTCGAACTGCAGCAGCAGGGGCTCCACCCGATCGCCATCTTCATCCCAGCACTGGCGGCTGTTGCTGAGCTGCTCTAGTACCAGGAGCTGGTGGGCGCGATCGCCAATGGGTGAGGCGACGGCCACCACCCGGTTGGGGTCAAGCTCTTGCTGGTTAAACGTTGCTGCTGAGGCGGGGCTTTGTCCGAGTCCGGCGAGGCTGAGAAGCGCTGTGAGTGCCCAAAAGCGGAGTCCAAATGATTTCATGACGATTTGTCCCTTACTGACGGTGTGAAGTGTCGAACTCAGATAGATGCGCAGAGAAGCCAAGACATCCACCCCGGTGCGCTGCTCGACACCTTTATCCTCAGTCAGTTCCTCCTAAACTACGGCGGGGCGCGTTCGAGTTATTCAACTGGGCCAAGTAGGCCAATAAATAAAGTGCCTCAGTCAGAGGCTAAAAGCTTTGGTGTGTATAGGTTTGACCCAGTCACAACCCTGCAGCATTCTGCACTGCGCTACTGCCGCAGTGGGACGGTCATGGAGTTGGCCTGATTTCACAAATTGTCAACGGATTAATTTTCTTAAGCAATGCTGTAGCTGGTGGAGGACGCTCTTATCTCAAGCGTTGGGGGCAATTCAAGCTGAATCAGTCCAAAAAATGTTGCAGAAATATTAAATTAGTGGCGATTGTTTGAAATTTGGCCTACTTATGTAAGTAGATCCATCAAATAGTTTGGCTCAAGCCTAAGCCTAAGCCTAAGCCCAGCGGGAGCCACAGCAAGGTGCTATCGTTTTATCTCCCGATTTGGCTACGAAGAAGCACCGATTGACCTTTACTACGAAATGCCCTATGGAAATTCTTGCGTTTACTTACGCCGCTAGCGCGTATGAGGACCCATCCCCAGCCCCCGAACTGCAGATCAACCTAGCGATAAAATTACCCAGCTCAGCTTGGGTTGGCGTTGCTGCCTTGGCTGTTGGACTCTCTATTGTTGGTACCGCGCCCAGCGCTATGGCCGCTCAGTTAGGCGATCGCGGCCCTGAGGTGACCGCTATCCAGCAGGCGCTCCTCAACCTCGGCTTCAATCCAGGTCTAGTAGACGGGATTTTTGGCCTCTCCACAGAGCAGGCCGTCAGGGCGTTCCAGGCTTCTGAGCCCGGCCTCGTGGTAGACGGCATTGCTGGACCGGCCACCGAAACCGTCCTGGGTCTGAGAGACGGAACAGCGCCAATTGATGGCGGCACTGACCCTGGTCCTGCCATTTTGCAGCAGGGAGACCGCGGTGAGGCCGTTGTTGAACTGCAAGAAGCGCTGAGAACCCTAGGATTTTTCCCGGCGACCGCGACTGCAAGTGGGTTCTACGGTACTTTGACCACCGGTGCTGTTGAAAGCTTTCAGTCTGAGAACGGGTTAATTCCCGATGGTGTCGCCGGGCCCCAGACCCAGGCGAGGCTGTTTGCCCTTACCGTATCTGAAGACGAGACCGATCCGGTCGTCTCCAACCCCAGCATTCTCCAAGAAGGGGACCGGGGTGACGCTGTGATTGACGTCCAAGATGCCCTTAGAGCCCTCGGCTTTTTCCCTGAGGCGATCGCCTCCACTGGTTTCTACGGTGCAGTCACCGTGCAGGCCGTTCAGGATTTTCAGACCGAAAATGGGCTGATTCCCGATGGCGTTGCCGGCCCTCAAACCCAAGGGCTGTTGTTCAGCAACGTCACCACTGATCCAGGTCCAGATAATCTCGTTAGCGTCAGCACCAGCGGAAGCTTTCTCAACGTCCGCTCAGGTCCAGGATTGAGCTTCCCCGTCGTTAGCAGCCTCGCTAACGGTACCGTCGTTCGCGCAACTGGCGAAGTCTCAAATGGATGGATCCGTCTATCTCAGGGGGGTTGGGTCTCCTCTGATTTTGTCATCTAACCCCTGTCTACATCGAGAGGTGGGTTCTCCTATGAAAACCCACCTCCCAACCTGACTTTATTTTGTGATGCCCACTGGATCCGCTGCGGAACCTGGTATTAAGATACTGAGGAGCGCAGGACAGTTAGCACTTGATCCCGGCTCATGCCGGGGCGCACCTCGGGTAAATACAGCATGCGAATGACGCGCTCGTCACGCTCAGAATATTGTGTAACAGCGTTCCAAAGCTGAAAGAAAATGCTGTCGCGATAGGTAAAAGAGTCATTGAGTAGGCCCAAAGACTGGGTGATTTCTTCTCGAATGATGTGGTTGCGCTGCTGCTGGGTGAGACCGCTGCTGGCTACAAGAACCGTTGCCTCGTATATACTGTTGCGAGACGTCTTGACCCAAGCCACGCCGCCGCGACCGACGTCTCTTTGGGGGATGTAGCGCGAGAAATCAGCTGGATCGACGAAGTAAAGATCGACATTGCCGTCGGTTGCGCCCTGCACTACCTGAATGTTGATGTCGCCAACTAGGTTTCTCAGCTCCTCAATGACGGCGTTGAGGGTTTGCCGGTCCTCTGGGGTCGGGGTTCCGTGAATCTGAATTTTGATGTCCTCTTCCCATTTGCGGATGGGAAGGTTTCCCCGCGTAAATTCTGAGCGCGTCGCAATTTCTAAAAAGTAGTCTAGGTCTGCTTGGTCATAGCGCTGGTTGAGCTGCGCAGGCTGCCGCCGGGCAACCCGATTGCCCCGATTATCCGAGCGGGCTTCCGGTGACCTCGGAATAGAGCCAATTTCAGCAGTCTCAGACTCGATGTCGATAGCGCTACTGCGCACCCAGCCCTGCATATTACGGCTCGGGATTGTAGAGCGAATCTCGTACCACGGTTCACCATCTCGCGAGATCTTTTGGTCCAGCACAGTGACGCGATCGCCCGGTCTCAGCTTGCCCAGGGTTCGGGAAACCCCTGTGGGAGCATAGTGGACATCGATACTGCTGTTGCGCCCCATGGCGATAATTTGGCCTGCTACAGAGGAATCTGGTCGGGTTACGGGCAATTCTGACGCTGCGTCACGGGATGCTGGCGGCTGTGACGACAGGGAAGGCAAGGTCTCCGATATCGGAATGAGGGTGAGCGCAAGTGGCATGCTAACCGTTGCGATCGCAGAAGCTATGGATGACATCAACATAGTTACAACATCTCTACGTCTTAAAACCATCGTCTAGCCTCTGCCGATAGTCATTCCCCAGCCGTTAGGCACCATTATCTCAATCAGCGCATCAATCAGCGCCGCCCTTATTGGCAAGTTACGCCGCACAGGCTGACGCTGACTGACTTTATATTAATGGTTTATATGTACTGCTGAGGAAGAGGCTATCTAGGCCTCGGCTAGCCTGAACTAGTAAATTGGCGCGTTGCCGCGGCTGCAGCGCCACAGTTTCTATCAAAGCGCTTCACTTCCACGCCAACCTGCCGTAGAAGCCTACTTATTCAACCGGCCCTAAAATGTACCCAAGATTCTAGGTTGAGATCCCTTAGCCCAAAAGGCCAAAGTCCTCAACATGGCTGCTTTGAGACAGCCTGGCCCTGGGACTAGGCGTCCTTTTCTGTGCCGTGCCTCTGCAGCAACTGGTACCCGCTATCCGAACCAGACTTTAAGCCAATTGCCGATCTCCTATGGGACTTCAACCCGTAAGCTACTATATGAAAAATAGGGCCATTGTTTCTGTAGGAATTTCGAGGGTTTCGCTCATGACCTCCTTTGCCACCTCCACCGTCCGGTCAGACCTAACCGAGCTGCGCCGTCTGAAGACGCTGCTGCCCCCCGAGCTAAAAAGCTGGGTCACCGTTGAGAGCACAACGGCGGTGAACCCTCCCCTGATTACCTGCGAGGAGCTCAGCCGAGACCAGGTAGAGATTCAAATTGACCTGGTGCGATGGGAGCAGTTAGCCCTAGACCAGCGCAATCTAATGTTCTGGCATGAGGTGGCCCGCATCCAAAACGACACGATTCCCCGCGACGGCTGGGAGATGGCGGCGCTGGCCATTGGCCTGGGCGGCGCGGTGGGCGAGCTGTGGGTCCAAGATGGTCTGCTGCTGCTGCTGGCGCTGGGACTGTGCGGCGTTTCAGGCTGGCGGCTCTACAAGCGCAACAACGCCTACAAAACGCTGGAAGAGGCGATCGCCGCCGACGAAAAAGCGATCGCCCTGGCCACGCGCTTCGGCTACACCCTGCCCAATGCCTACAAGAGCCTGGGCAGCGCTCTGAAGTTTTTGATTGAGCAGACCCCCAAGAAAAAGATGCGCAAGCGCTACGAATCGCGGCTGCAGGCGCTGAAAAAGAGCGCGACGAAGGCCAAGGCAAGAGCAAAGGCGCGCTCTGCCGAGGATGTGCTATAGCTGAGCGAACTTGTCCGTCGCCTGAACTAGGGCGTCCACAATACCTGCTTCAGAGGCCGAATGTCCGGCATTTTTCACCACGACGAACTCTGCTTCCGGCCAAACGCGATGTAGCTCCCAAGCGGTGACCATGGGGCACACCACGTCATAGCGGCCCTGAACGATGACGCCGGGAATATGGCGTATGCGATCGACGTTGGTCAGCAGCTGGTCTTCCTGCTCCAGAAACCCGTGGTTGATGAAATAGTGGCATTCAATTCGGGCGAAGGCTTCCGCGAAGCGACCTTCTCCAAATCTTGCCTTGGTGTCGGCAGATGGAATCAGGCGGCTGGTGCTGGCTTCCCAGACGGACCAAGCCTTGGCGGCGCTGCGGCGCGCTGCGGCGTCGGTGGCGGTGAGGCGCTTGTAATAGGCTCCGACGAGGTCGCCGCGTTCCTCGAGGGGAATGGGCGCTAGGTAATCTTCCCAAGCGTCTGGAAAGATGTGGCTTGCGCCCTCTTGATAGAACCAGCGGATTTCTTTGGCCCGCAGCATGAAGATGCCCCGCAGAATCAGTGTGCTGCAGGACTGGGGATGGGTCTGGCTGTAGGCCAAGGCGAGGGTGCTGCCCCAAGAGCCACCAAACACGGCCCACTGAGAGATGTCGAGGTGCGATCGCAGTCGCTCAATGTCCGCCACTAAGTCCCAGGTGGTGTTTTCTTCTAGGTCGGCATAGGGGGTGCTGCGCCCGCAGCCCCGCTGATCGAATAGCACCACGCGCCAGCGCTCGGGATCGAAGTAGCGGCGATAGTTGGCATTGCAGCCACCGCCGGGGCCGCCGTGGAGGAAAACTACAGGCTTGCCGTTGGGGTTGCCGACCTGCTCGTAGTAGAGGGTGTGGCGAGGGGAAACGGGCAGCTTGCCGGTGTCGTAGGGCTGGATTTCGGGGTAGAGGGTTCGCATGGACTGAGCATAGCATTGAGCGCTGAACCGCTGTTATTAGAGAGAGCTCATGCTTAACTGCAGGTGGTCTTGGGTCCTTGGTGCAGATGAGCGATGTTAGCTGTGAAGCTCAAGGCATGCATCAATATCAGCCTGGGTTGGGGGAGGATTCAAATTTCTGTTGAGAGGGTTGTGGTCCCAGTAGAAGACTATTGTCGTTGATGTGGTTGGAACAGCGTTGGCGTACATAACCACTTCCTGGTCAGAGTTCCTAACTTCATAGATAGGAGCGGGGAGCCCATTATTGTCACCATAGGTCTGGCCTTGAAGCTCAGTCAGCGTCATCCCAGAATTAGGGGGAAGGATATGTGTATTGGGATCAAAAAGATCAACAATGTTACTCGTATTCTGACCGCTGCCAGGTCGGGGGATCTTGACGTCGTTCAGAGCGTTCAGAGCGTCGATACCGTCTTTCAATGAGTCGGGAGTCTCATTTAAAAACAAAGGGCAGACGCGCTCTGGTACGAGGATTTTCAGGACTGCCGCATCAGTGAAATCCCCAGCTCGACCGGGAATTTCACTTTTCCGGTCCGTAATAGCTTCACGGCTTTCGTCTAAACGCTCCTGTCGCTCCTCCTCTGTCTCTTGGGGCTGCTCCTGCTCTTGCTCCTGCTCCTGCTCTTGCTCCTGCTCTTGCTCCTGCTGCTCATCTTTAGGCTCTTCTTCCTCAGGTTCCTTTTCTTCTGGCGATTGGGCTTGATCCTGAGCAGGCTGTTGGGTTGGTTGCTGCACCGGCTCCTGCACTGGCTGCTGCGGTGGGGGCTCTGGCGGCGCCGGTTCAGGCTCAGGTTCCTCAGCGATGGGCGACAGCATCGTGATTTCGATTTCCTGCTCTTCCTCTAGCTCCTCCGGCATCTCCTCTTCCGACGACCCCGGAATGGCGAAAAACAGCCCATGCACAAGAACAGAGGCATAGAGCATAGGATGAAATAGGATCTTTTGCCACAGCGGGCGTTTGGCTTGAGGCTGGGTCATGGTGCTTGAGGTGAATGGATGCGTGCTGTGTAAAGCGTCTCTGGAGACATCACGAAAGCGCACATCGTCAGGGTAGCCCTGTCCAATGTACGCTTCAGTGATGAATGAACCGATACGCGATTCCCTCCAAAGGCTTACGAAGTTTTCCTGCGGAGAAACTTCAATACTGCAAGAAGGGAAGCGCGGTAGCCTTGGCTAAGACCTACTGGCTAACGGCTGCCATGCCCTCTTCGTACATCTCGCCAGGTAGAGGAACGTAACCCACCTCACCGATCAGGTAGCGGTTCTCTTCAGCTAGGTAGAAGTCAACGAAGTTGGCCACTTCAGGCTTGTCTAGGGAATCCTCGCGGACGTAGATGAAGATGGGGCGAGACAGGGGCACGTAGGTGCCGTTCTCAACAGTGTCAGAACCCGGGAAAATAGCGCCCTCGCCGTTGTCGGGGTTGCCATCGTCGATGCCCACTGCAGTCAGGGTGTCCTGGTTCTCTAGGTAATAAGCCAGACCGAAGTAAGCGATGCCGCCCTCAGCACCCTGCACACCCAGCACGAGGATGTTGTCGTCCTCACTAGCGGTGTAGTCGCCGCGGTGGCCCAGCTCTTCGCCGTCGTCGCTCTCTAGAATAACTTCGTTGAAGTAGTCAAAGGTGCCGGAGTCGGTTCCAGGAGCATAGAGGGATAGCTCTACGTCGGGGAAGCTGGGATCAACCTGATTCCAGTTGGTGATTTCACCCTCAGCGCCAGATTCCCACATGGTGCGCAGCTGGTCGGTGGTCATGGTGGTAGCCCAGTCATTTTGGTCGTTGATTACAACGGTGAGAGCGTCGTAAGCCACAGGAACTTCGATGAAGTTGATGCCAGCTTCTGCGCAAAGCTCGCGCTCGCTGTCCTTAATGGGGCGAGATGCACCTGAAATGTCGGTCTCACCTGCACAAAACTTCTTGAAACCGCCGCCAGTACCAGAAACGCCAACTACAACAGCAGTGCCAGCATTTGCAGCCTGGAACTCCTCAGCCATCGCCTCGGTGATGGGGAAGACGGTGCTGGAGCCGTCGATCTGGACGATTGCGTCTTGAGCAAACGTAGGAACGATGGAAGCGCCAACCGTTGCCGCTGCAGCAGCGATCGCACCCAGTGCGAGCACGGCACGGTTGCGGGCGTTGATACCTGTATTAAATGACATAAATTCTCTCCGGGGTATTGGACCGCATAAGTCAATCGGCCTGCACTAATGCAAGCCAGATGTAACCTATC
>JBHJHJ010000056.1:0-42070 GCA_050330955.1 Elainellaceae cyanobacterium
GGGTTGAGGTCCATCAGCCGCTGCTGCATCGCCTCATCTTTGATGAAGGTGTCGTTAGCGTCCTCATAGACAAAGTTATCTACCGCGCCCGCCGTCGCCGACCAGCCCATGGTGTTCACCAGCCGCTTAGAGAGCTCCCGCACCCCCTCGTAGCCGTGGCTGAGCATGCCCTCATACCACTTGGGGTTGAGCAGCTTGGTGCGGGCGTCTAAGCGCACGGTTTCAGACAGAGTGCGCACCTGCGCATTGGCTGTGGTAGTGTCGGCCACATAGGCGGCGGGCTTTTTGCCGTCTTGGCGCAGGCTGGCTACCACCTTGGTGGGGTCGGAGTCGAAGTAGTGGGAGACGTCGGTGAGGGAGATTTCCGAGGAGTCCAGGTTTTGGAAGGTGGCGTCTACAGTCTTGAGCGCCGTCTCGAACACGCCGCGGGACTCGTCCATGACGCCGGGGTTGTCGGAATTAAAGGCAAAGGACTTGCGCTTCAGGTACATCTCCTGCAGCTCTTGCTCCTCTTCCCAAGTGCTGTTTTCCACTGCTAGGTTGATGTTCGACGAATAGGACCCGGAGGCATTGGAGAACACGCGAGTTGCCGCCTGACGCAGGTTCACCCCCATGTCTTCCGCCTGCTTCAGCGCGTGCTTGCGCACAAAATTCATCTCCAGCGGCTCCACGGCCTCCGCCGCCATCTTGATCGCTCGGTCCAGCAGCGCCATCTGGTTGATGAACAGGTCGCGGAATACCCCAGAGCAGTTGACCACCACATCCACGCGGGGACGGCCCAGCTCTTCCAGGGGAATCAGCTCCAGCTTATTCACCCGGCCCAGGGAGTCGGGCACTGGGCGAACGCCCACCAGCATCATCACCTGGGCCAAAGATTCGCCGTAGGTCTTGATGTTGTCGGTGCCCCACAGCACAAAGGCGATGGTTTCGGGGTAGTGGCCGTCGTTCTCCTGCTTTTGCCGCTCCAGCAGCCGCTCCACAACCACTTTGGCGGACTGCACCGCTGCGGTGGTAGGGATGGACTGGGGATCGAGGGCGTGGATGTTTTTGCCCGTGGGCAGGACGGCAGGGTTGCGGATGGGGTCGCCGCCGGGGCCGGGGAGCACGTAGCGGCCCTCTAGACCCTGGAGCAAGGCTCCCAGCTCGTTGTCCGCCACCACCTGCTGCAGGCAGAACTCCAGGTATTCAAACAGGGGCTTGAGGTCGTCTGCATTGACGTCGGGGTAGCCCGACTGGTGCAGGGACGCTAACCAAGGCGCTTTGCGGCCCATGTTCAGGAAGTTGAGCTTGGTGACCTTAGAGACGCGGCCCTCGGCGTCGGTTTGCTCTTTGACCATGGCGGCTACAGCCTCGCGCACCGCCTGCTGGATGTCGTTCAGCAATTGCACGTCGTCCAAATCGCCGCGATCGCTATTCGAGTAAATCTCCTCGATATCCCGCCCCAGACTCTCGGCAACGATTCGCGGCAGGCTTTTCATGCCGTCTTCAGGGCGGCCCAGACCGGCAATGTTCACCAGGGTCGCGATCGCCTCGGTGGCGGTGGGGGGCTCGCCGATGACGTGCAGACCGCAGGGCAAGAGCCGGGACTCGATCTCCATCAGCTTGATGTAGACCTTGCCCACCAGGGTGTCGCGGTCGGCGGCGGGCAGCGCCTTGACGTCTTCCGGCAGCGCGATGTCCTTATCTAGGTTCACCAGGCGGCACTTCTCGACAATGGCGGCGGCGATCGCCTCTCCGCGCCCGGTGTCCTTTAGGGTTTGGTAGGAGCCAATCAGGTCGCTGAGTTCCTTGAGGCCTTTGTACAGGCCCGCGTTCTCCGCCGGAGGGGTGAGGTAGCTGATGGTCTCGGCGTAGGAGCGGCGCTTGGCAATGGTGGCCTCGGAGGGGTTGTTGGCGGCGTAGTAGTAGAGGTTGGGTATGGTGCCGATGAGGCTATCGGGGTAGCAGTCGCCGGACATGCCCATCTGCTTACCGGGCATGAACTCCAGAGAGCCGTGGGTGCCGAAGTGGAGCACCGCGTCCGCCTGCCATACCCGCTCTAGGTAGGTGTAGTAGGCCGCGAAGCCGTGGTGGGGGCTGGCGGAGCGGGAGAACAGCAGCCGCATGGGGTCGCCCTCGTAGCCAAAGGTGGGCTGGACACCGATGAACAGGTTGCCGAAGTGCTTACCGTAGATCAGCAGATTCTGGCCGTCGCTGTTTAGGTGGCCGGGGGCAGGGCCCCAGTTCTCCTCTAGCTTCTTCGAATAGGGCGTCAACTGCTCGTACTCCGGCACCGACATGCGGTAGGCCACGTTCAGCTCCGGGCTGTTGTACTGGGCCTGGGCGTCGTGGATCACCTCCAGCATTAGGTCTTTGGCGGATTCGGGTAGCTCGGGAATGTCGTAGCCGTTGTTCTTCAGGGCTTCCATCACCCGGTAAATGGAGCCGAACACGTCTAGATAGGCGGCGGTGCCCACGTTGCCCTTGTCCGGCGGGAAGCTGAACACCGTAATCGCCACCTTCTTCTGCAGCTTCGAGAGCCGCCGCAGGTTGGCCCACTTCATCGCTCTCTGGGCCACAGCTTCCACCCGGTCCTGGAGGGCGATCGCTTTGCCGGTGCTGCCGTCTCGCCCCGAGAGGATGATGGGCTCGATGGCGCCGTCTAGCTCTGGGATGGCGATCTGCAGCGCCACCTGGATGGGGTGTAGCCCCAGCTCGCTGCCCTCCCACTCTTCGGTGGTCTGGAATACCAGCGGTAGCGCCACCATGTAAGGCCGGTCCAGCTTTTTCAGCGCTTCGACAGCCTTGGGGTGGTCCTGCCGGGCGGGGCCCCCAACCAAGGCAAAGCCGGTGAGGGAGACCACCGCGTCCACAATAGCCCTGCTTTTATCCAGGGGATCGTAGAAGAACGCCTCCACGGGCTTAGAGAAGTCTAGGCCACCGGAGAATACGGGGATCACCTTGGCCCCCATACACTCTAGTTCCTGCACCATGGCAACGTAGTGGGCATCGTCACCCGTGACAAGGTGGGTACGCTGCAGCACCAGACCCACGCTGGGCGCCAGGGGATCTTTAAGGTCATCGCCAATGTCGGGGCGGGACTGGTGCCAGTTGAGGTATTCCTTAACGTCCTCAAACATCTGGGGCGCTAGCGGGTGCCAGATGCCCATGTCGGGATAGGTGACCGGCTCTTGATAGGCGATCGCCTCTCCCTTCTCGTGGCTGCCGTAGCGGTCCACCAGCATCAGCAAGAAATTCTCCAGGTTTTCCGAGGAGCCCCCTAGCCAGTACTGGAAGCTGAGCATGAAGTTGCGCGCGTCCTGGGCCTTCTCCACTGGCAGGTACTTCAGCACCTTGGGCAGGGTGCGCAGCAGCTTTAGCATGGCGTCCTGGAAGCTGCTGCCGGAGTTCTCCTTGCGCTTCTTCATGAAGGAGGCGATCGCGCTCTTAGACTGGCCCAGCTGGGCCATGGAGAAGCTGCCCAGCTTGTTGAGGCGCATCACCTGGGGCATGGAGGGGAAGACGATGGCGGCGTCGAGGCGATCGCGGTGGGGCTGCACGGCCTCAACTACCTTTTCCGCCAGCTCCTCAATGAAGATCAGCGAGGCGATGAAGATATTGGCTTTGGCAACGTCGTTTTGAAAGGCCTCGTAGTTCTCGGGGCTGCGCAGCTCTTCGAGGAGGTAGCCGCTGATTTCAATGGCAATGTTGGGGTTGTTGGCGTTGATGGAGCGGACGGCAGCAGACAGCGCACTCTGATACTGCGGCTCTAGCACGATGTAGACCACGTTAATCAGAGCACGACCCTGGAGATCATTCGGCGCGATGTGTCTGACGGTGGGCTTGACGTGGGTAAACATTCAAAAAGAGGCTCCTGCTTGAAGATGATGTGATTGCGCTGAGCGGGGCCACGGCGAAGGGAAATTCACGGCGCCTTTCGCATTCTGCATCTGCGTGGACGGGACCGTTAAGCGCTGCATTCACCTGTTGTTTTTATCAAAAATTCGCGGGTAGAATCTCATGCACTGCGCCATCTGACACAATTTGATAAAAAAAACGAAACATTTATTAGAGAAAGTTTGTTTAATTAAGCCTAGCTGCTCCAAATCTGTGTCGTTTTGTGAAGCTAGCAGTCTAATGCCGGACACAGTCCAGGGCGCTTGGGCAACGACGCGCCTAGTCCAGCCCCGGGCTGCTCAGCCCGCCCACAGGATAGCCGTGGGGGATGACGGTAATCAGGGCTTCCCATACCGTCACGCAACCTATGGCACTATAGCGACAGATCTTACCCACCTCCGCTGCTCAAGTCTGCCATGTGCGCTGCCGCCATCCCTAACCGCGACGCCTTTATTCCTTGCCGCCGCCATGACCTCATCGATCTGTGCCTGCAGTCGGGAGCGCTAGACGCTGACACGGGTCGCCAATTCAAGGAATTTTGTGCGCTGCTGTCGGCGCTCTACCACTTTCGCTTCCATCACATGAGCGAGAAGATCAAGCGGGCCTACGCGCCCTTCGACCCCAACGTGGATGTGCCGGCGTCCGCCCCGGCTGAGGACCTGAAAGAAATGCGGGCAGTGCTGAGCGAGAAGGTTCGGCACCTGCTGGAGAAGGCCAACTACAAGGAACTGTCCCAGGGGAGCTTGAGGCGATCGCTAGAGACGAAGTCCCTGATTGATCTACATACCCAGGTGAACTTTGACGACTTCAGTCAGGTGCTGTGCTACTACCGGGGCGACGACGCCACCAGCGTCACCACTGGGCGCTGGTTCTGGAAACGAGAGCAGGAGATCAAGCTGTTTGAGCGGGTGGTGCTGCTAATTCACTTCAAGGATGCTGCTCACTTCGAGAAGGAAAAAGATAATCAGGCGTTCCGCCGCTTCACTCCCGACAAGGCCTACGTCTACTTTTATAAAAACATCCCGCAGCACGACATCGAACTGCTGTTCCCCAACGTGCAAACGCGGATGACCTGGAAGGATATCGGTATGCTGATCGTGCCGGCCCTGGCGGCTGGCGTATCCATTGTGGTGAAGATTCTGCCACAGCTGCTGATCGTGGTTGGCGCGATTATGCTGGCGCTGGGCTTTCCGTCTGCCCTAGATTACTTTAATCTCAGCGAAGGTGAGGTGTATAACATCACGCCAGTGCTGATTGCTACAGGCTCCCTGTGCGTGGCGCTGGGCGGCTTTGCCTACAAGCAGTACAGCTCATACAAAACCAAGAAGCTGACGTTTCAAAAAAATGTCACCGATACCCTGTTCTTTCGCAACCTGGCCAACAACGCGGCGGTGTTTCAGCTGCTGATCGATCTAGCAGAAGAAGAGGAGTGCAAAGAGGTGATTTTGGTCTACTACCACCTGCTCACAAGCGATACGGCCTTGACTACCGAAGCGCTAGATCACAGGATTGAGGTCTGGATGCAGAAGCATCTGGGCGCTGACGTTAATTTTGATGTGGCTGATGCGGTTCAAAAGCTGACGGCGCTGCGGACGCCCGACGCCAGTTCAAAATCCTATTCTGCTGAGGATAAAGCGACAGCGCTGCTGCACTACGACGCGCAAAACCGCTGCCACGTCCTGCCGCTGGACAAAGCGCTGGCTGTACTCGATCAGCTTTGGGACAATGCGTTTCGCTATGCGCTCTGATTTCTTGGCCATAGAACAAAGCAGCAGGGACTATTCGTCTCTGCTGCTCTAATGACTGTGACCTAGGTTGAATCAGAACAACGTTCTAGCAGTCCCACTAAGGAAGAACGTCTTCTAGAACGTTCTCTATCGATGTTTCTACAGACGTTGCTCTCTTGGAGTTCTCAGGGGTATTGACCTCGCCTTTATTGTCTTGCTGGACCACATTCAGCTCGTCTCCACGCACCTTATTTTGCTCATTCTTATCCGGTACCGGATTGCTCTTAACGACGTCTTCCGCCTTTTCATAAACCTCATCAAGCTGAGCCTCTCCCGTCGTGGGGGAACTCTTAGCGCTTGCACTGATGGCGGACGCAGGCGCTACGCTGGAGAACAGCATCAGTCCGCAGGCAAATACAAGAATAATAAAACGAATAATTTTCATTCTTACTCCCTCAAATGGTATTCGGCGTACCTGCACGGGTTGAGCACAGATGTAATACTGTAGCAAGCCAACCTATGCAAAGTTTTTTAGCAATTCAAATCTTGCTAACGACTGAGTTTAACCTTGGATGCAGCTCATCCAGTATCGTTCTCTAGGCTGAGCTTGAGCGATTAGCGGGGTTGAACAGATCGGCACTGCGGTAGATGACGGTTGCTACATCATCAGCGTCAAAAGCTGAGGAGAGACTGCGATCGCATCCTGTGGTAACGCTTACGCCAAGTCCGTTCGCAGCTGCTCAACCACCTTCTCTAACCCTACGGTCCGCGACGCCTTAAACAAAATGCGATCGCCCGGTCGCGCCAGCGCCACCAGCCGCCCCGCCAGTTCCTCTCGGCTGCTAAAGGCTTCTGCCTCGACAGTCCCCGCCTCAGCAATCATCGCCGCCTGCTCAGCCTCATCCGCCAGCGTCAACAGTAGATTGATCCCCAGCGATCGCACCGCCTCCCCCACCCGCTGATGGAGCGCCACCGAATGCTCCCCCAGCTCCTTCATCGTCCCCAGCACCGCAATCCGCCGAGTTCCAGGGGTTTCCGCCAGCACCGTCAGCGCCGCCACCATCGACTCCAAGCCAGCATTGTAGGTCTCATCCAGCAGCACAATGTCATTGGGCAAGTCGTATCGCTGGGCACGACCCGCTGGCAGCGTCACGTCCAGGCCCGCTTCCAAAGCCGTCCAGTCCAGTCCTAAAGCCCGCGCCACGGCGATCGCCCCTAAGTAATTCAAGGCGTTATGGCGACCGGGGAGGGGCAGCGGCAGCGTATGACCCGCCACCTCAAGCTGAGCGCCATTGAAAATGCCCCGCACATCCCCCTGCTTCAGTCCATAGGTCACGGTCTTCCCTGACCAGACCGATGCTGCCGTTTCCATCAGCCGAGCATTGTCTGCATTCAGCACCGCAATGCTGCTGGGGGGCATCTCTGCCAGCAGCTCACACTTTGCCTTGGCGATCGCTTCCTCCGAGCCCAGTCGCTCGATATGGGCCGTCCCCACGTTGGTAATCATCCCCACATCGGGCTGGGCAATCTGGCTCAGTAGCGCAATTTCTCCCCGGCCCCGCATCCCCATTTCCACGACGGCGTAGTCGTGCTCGGGCGTTAGCGCTAGCAGGGTCTTAGGGACGCCAATTTCGTTGTTGTAGTTGGCTTGGGTTTTGATAACTTTGCCTTGGATGCCGAGCACCGCCGCAATCAGCTCTTTGGTCGTGGTTTTGCCCACTGAGCCCGTCACCGCGACGATTTTGGCTGGGCACTGCCGCCGCCACCAGCGGGCGATCGCCTGATAGGCCGCCAGGGTATCGGAGACGAGAATTTGGGGTAGGCTGCTGTCGACGGGGCGGGACACGATGGCGACGATCGCCCCTTTGGCCTGAACGTCTTCGAGGAAACGATGTCCGTCAAACTTTTCGCCGACGAGGGCGACAAACACCTCACCGGGGGCCACCGTGCGGCTGTCTGTGGAGAAGCCTGCGATCGTCTGGTTGTCGGCATCGCCGCGAGCGGTATCTACCCTGCCGCTGACGTTGGCAGCCAGCAGGTCGAGAATCTGCGAAAGATGAGCGGAGGTCATAGCGCTAAATTGATTCGGGCAGAAGGCGAACTTATCATATCGCTAGAGCGGTTTCGCTTCTTAAAAATGACCCACCGCAGATGGCTTACGGCTTAAGCAAATCGTCGCTGACCTGGAGGTCAATAACCTGGTCGGGCTCAACCTGAAGCCGCTGCTGGTCCAGGGGCAGGGCGCTAACGCCCACTAGGGGGCGATTGCCGTCGAGGGACACCAGCGCCTGCGCCACAAAGCGTCCCTCCCCGTCCTTTGCCTCAAACCGGCCAATGACCTGTGCTCCAGCCGGCAGAATGATGTTGCCCTGCTGGTCTTGAACAATCTGCGTGGTGAGGAGGACCTCTTGCTGCGATTCTCCAGTGGATAGGGCTAAGGCAGTGATGCGGGGATAGCGGAGTTTCAGCACCGTCCCGGCAGGAAGCAGGACGGCTTCCGGGGTGATGACGCGCAGCGCAATTTCGACAGGTGCAGCCCCTTCAGCAGGTTCAACCACCTCGACCGGTTCCACATCCTCGCTGGGCTGAGCTGCCTCGACTGATTCAACCCCTTCAGCAGGTTCACTCACTTCGACTGGCTCGACCTCCTGATTAGGCTGCGCTCCCTCCCTAGGCTCGATTGACTCAACTGAGTCAGCAGGCTCAACCGCTGGGTCGTCTGCCGAGTCTGCGGCAGTCCGGGGGGCGATCGCCACTTCGGAATCAACTGCTGCGACATCGGATTCTACTGGAACGGGCTGGGGGGGCGCTACAGGCGCTTCGGAATCGGCAGGTTCTTCAGCATCGGCAGGTCTTACGATTAGCGTGACCCCCTCTTCGATACTGACTCCCTGGGGTATCTCGCTTTCAGACACTGGAGCAGCCTCTTCTAGCACATCTAAATCGACGGCGATTTCCAATGCGCCTGGTTCAAGGGGAGGGACTGAATCTGAGTTGTCCGTAGGCCCATCAGCACGGTCAGGCGCTACGCCCACCTGCTCATCTGGCTTGGGTTCTGGTGGGCGATCGCGGTCCAAATCATCGCGGTCCAAATCATCGCGGCCTAAATTGCCATCGTCTTCAGCTGAGGCTGTATCCTGGGCGATCGCGACGCCAGCCAAACTACGTTCCGCATCATTCGCCGCAATCTGACTCGGCACATCCCCCGCCAGCAAAGGTCGAATCACCCAGCTGCCGTTCTGAGCATCTAGCGATCGCACTTGCACCTGCTGGCTAGAGAACTCCGCATCAGGCTGAAGCTCAATCACGACTCGGGTTAAGGAGGGCTGAAACTGACTCACGCGAATCTGACGTACCGCGCCAGAATAGCGCTGCTCCGCCAGCACAGGACCGACCGTGGTCTCGGGAAGGTCAATCACGATGCGGGGGGGCTGGGCCAAGATAAAGTAATTAGGCTGGGTTCCCCCAGGCGTCACAAGCTCAAGCTGCTGGGTCTGAGGGTCGAATCGCCAGCGGACGAGCTGGGCACTGTAGGCCGGTTGGGCAACGGCAGCGACGAGCGCCGTCAAACCAGCTGCTCTGATCATCGAACCAAAACTCCAAGCGATCGCCAATCGGGGAAAGGGCTGTTTCATGGCACACCGGTAGAATGTTGCGACCGACAGAATCACCCTTGCGTGCAGACGCTGGAGCGATTCTGGCTCATGGTCTGTCGGCGGGGCAGAGCAGACTGGTGGTTATATTACCCGACTCAGGACTCAAAGCTTGCGGCCCAGGGTCAAAAATCGATCGAGGTCTGCAAACGTGCCGGCGTAGGTCTTGGTGGGAAGGTCATACCCCTTGAGGTTGAGGCTGTAGGGTTTGAACAGTTCGGCGGTGTCCACAGGAACGACCAGGTCACCCCTGAGATATTTGTAGGCCGTCTCACCAAACGCAATATCGACGCCAATCTGCTTCGTTGACGACTCTAGGCGGAAGGCCGCGTTCACAGTATCTCCCAAAGCAGTGTAGTCCGGGTGATCCCCGGTTCCAGTGTTGCCCACCATCGCATAGCCCGTATTCAGCCCGGCCCCAACTCTCACAGGTGCGTTAAGCGGGTACAGCAGGTGCAGCTCGCTCGTCATTTTGTGTAGGTCGTTGATGGCCTTAGCAATCTCCATCATTTCCTCATGGCTGACGGTCTCAGCCCCGTGGATCCAAACCGCCATGATGGCATCGCCAATATATTTGTCGACCCAGCTGCCGTAGTCGCGGATGATGTCCCCAGCGCGGCGAAACCAGGTGCCAATTGTTTCTGAGAGGACGGTCTCGTCAAGCTCGCGGGTCATGCCGGTGAAGTTGCGGATGTCCATCACCAGAACCGATATCATCCGGCGCACGTGCAGCATGGCCGTTGCAGTATGGTCCTCGTCGCCGTCACTAAAGCCCGTCTCGTCAGCTGGAAAGCGGGTGCGGGGGCTGTAGAACTCAAGGTGGGTCTGACCAAACGTGAGGCGATCGCCGTTCTGCAGCGTCACGGGCACCGTAACCCGCCTGCCGCCCACAAACGAGCCGTTTCGGCTGCCCAAGTCAATCAGATAGAACTCTCCAGTTTCCATGCGTTGGAGCATTGCATGGTTACGGGAAATCCAGCGGTCAGGCAACACAAAATTGTTGTCGTCACCGCGACCAATAGTCCAACAATTGCTACCCGCCAGAGAAATATAGCGCTTCCCTGACTCAGTATGAAGAATTAAATGGGGAAGAGATTGTGAATTCACCGCAGATATAGGCCGCTGTTATGTCTCCGTTTCCCGCCTATAAAGAAGATACATCCTGGCAGACGACCCACGATCATCTTTTTTGAGCGTGAGCGCCAAGGGCTTTAGGTCTTCTATCGAGCGATAACAAGGATCCTGATGACCCAACCGTACAACAGGTTGAGCACCCCATGCCGATTATAACCAAGCTATGAAAGCTTAAGGCATATCACCTTGCGCTTCTAGACAACGGCGGTGGCCGCTATCCAAAATAAACCATCCACCAACAGAGTACTCACTACAGCGCCGCTGAATGCCCATCGGGACAACCTGAAAGACTTTAAAGGCGGCCAGCCGGTAATCAAAAGAACCACAATCAGAGTAGCAGCACAGCTAATCCCCCAAGGCGTCTGCACCTTGAGCACAGCAGAGCTGAGGATAGGCTGCGTAAAGGCGGGATCAACTGACATGAGCGCCCGCCAGTCAGGAATCAAGTTGACCAGATAGAAATAGGCATCGGTCAAAGCCGTACCAAAGAGCGACCCGAGGTAAAACCAGTGACCAATGTGGACATTGCGCCTGCGAATGGCCAGAATCGTGAACGGTAGCCCAATCGCCTCAATGGGGAGATGGAGCAGCGGCTCCCATCGAAGCCATCCCCAATAGAGCGTGCCTGCCAGCCAGGTCCAGGCGAAGCCAATCAGCAGGTCGCCCCAGGGCGTCAGGGATGGGCGAGACCGCAGCAGCAGCGCGACGCCTACCCACACCAAAAGCAGGTCAAGGCTCATGAGCGGCGCAACACGAACCAGGGGAGCCTGAAAAAAAACAGGCACTGAAACTAAGAACATCGCACCGGCGAAAATTTGCCAGGGCTGCTGCAGGGTAGGCCGAAGCGAGATTGCCTGAATTGGGACTGAGGAATGCTGGGGCAGAGTGGTGTAGGCCAAGGATGAAGATGAAATGGAGTTCACGTTTCTTAATATACTACAAACACTGGCAACAGGGTTTCCAGCAAAATGCCCCTAGGGGGTATATAGGCAGTGTAGTGCGAATTCTTCTGAAAATCATCTTCCCTGGAAGAAACGAGCGCTGGCGGTCGCTTGAGCGCTGCTGGCCGCGAAAATGTGAAATTTTTCTGAAATTCCAGCCTTGCAGCTTGCTGCAGCAATGTCCTGCTCCTAAGCTGGAGCAACTGAAAGGGGTGATGTTGGAAGTCTCTCGCAGACCACACAAATCACTCAACTTGGGCTCGTTGATCCATTCAGCATTGACCGAACCATTTATATTGCGATCCTATTTAGATCGCTTATGAACTGCGAAGTGAGAGGAGGGGTGGGCGCCGTCCGCGTACTTGCTTAGCCTCATGGAAGCCCCCATCCCTAGCCCTTCCTCCAATGCTGAGGGAAGGGAACCGGACTCACCTCTCCCAATTCGGGGAGAGGGGTTGGGGGTGAGGGCTACGCTAAACACGCACCCACCCGCCCTTACTCTCACAAATCACAAGGATTACTGTATGTTTTCTTTTTTATCTAGCACTTATTTTTTGCTTCAGAGCTTAGACCAGCCTGCGGGCACCGCTGAGCTAGACGTGTTCAAGTCTATTGTTCTCGGAATTGTGCAGGGATTGACGGAGTTCTTGCCCATCAGCAGCACCGCCCACATGAAGGCAGTGCCGGTGGCCCTAGGCTGGGGGGATCCGGGTGTGGCCTTTACCGCCATTATCCAGTTGGGCAGCATTGTTGCGATTCTCTGGTATTTCTGGGAGGACCTCACCCAAGTGCTCACCGGGATGGTGCGCGCCATCGCTCAGTCTGACTATCAGTCTCAGGATTTTCGCATCGGTCTGGGCATCTTTCTAGGGACATTTCCCATCGTCATCTGCGGCCTGCTAATGAAGGCCCTAATCCCCGATTTGGACAACTCCCCCATCCGCAGTATGGGGGCGATCGCCGTGGCCTCCATTGTGATGGCGCTGCTGCTGGCGCTGGCGGAGCAGATGGGCAAGCGGGAGCGCAACCTAGAAAAGCTGGGGACCCAGGATGGCGTTATTATGGGCTGCGCCCAAGCCCTGGCCCTGATTCCCGGCGTTTCCCGCTCAGGCTCCACGCTGACGGCAGGCTTGTTCATGGGGTTAGAGCGGTCCACCGCGGCCCGGTTTTCATTCCTGCTGGGTATTCCCGCCATCACCCTCGCTGGCGTGGTGGAGTTCATCGGTCTTCTAGAAACCAACTTTGGCGGCATCGGTGTGGTGCCCCTGGTTGCGGGCCTGATTGCGTCAGCAGCGTCCTCCTATGCAGCGATCGCCTGGCTGATTAAGTACCTGCAAAACCACAATACCTGGGTGTTTGTGTGGTATCGCCTCGGGTTTGGGGTGATGATTCTAGCGGCGATCGCCCTAGGCATTGTCGAGAACAGCTAGGCCGCCCTGGCGCTAAAATTAGGGCATGCCTATTCAACCTGCCCGAGTCACCCGCGTCCTCCCCGACTCCATTGCCGAAGACCTCGGCTTTGAGCCGGGCGATCGCCTGGTGAGCATCAACGGTGAGCGGCCCCGCGACCTGATTGACTACCGCTTTCTCTGTGCCGACGAGTTGCTCACCCTGCAGGTGCTTGACAGCGAAGACGCGCTGCACGAGGTGTAACTGGAGAAGGACCTCGACGACGACCTGGGGCTGGAGTTTGAGACCGCCCTGTTCGACGGGCTGATGCAGTGCAACAACCGCTGTCCGTTTTGCTTCATCGACCAGCAGCCCCCCGGTAAGCGCCAGACGCTGTACCTCAAGGACGACGACTACCGGCTGAGCTTTCTGTACGGCAGCTATTTAACCCTGACCAACTTGGTCCCAAGCGAGTGGGACCGGATTGCGCGGCTGCGGCTCTCGCCCCTCTATGTCTCGGTCCACGCCACTGACCCCGAGGTGCGATCGCGGCTGCTAAAAAACTCGCGGGCGGGGCAGATTTTAGATCAGCTGAAGTGGTTTCGAGCCCACCGGCTGCAGATTCACGCCCAGGTTGTAGTGTGCCCCGGCATCAACGACGGGGAGCAGCTCACCCGCACCCTGCTGGATTTAGCCCAGTTTTACGTCCCAGAAGACGCTTCAGAAGAGCCCACCGTGCTCTCGGCTGCTGTTGTGCCCGTGGGGCTGACCCGGTTTCGCCCAGATGCTGACGAGCTAACGCCCGTAGACCCCGCCACCGCGCGAGCCGTGATCGACCAAGTTCAAGGGCTGCAGGAAAGGTTTCTAGAGCGGTACGGCTCGCGGTTTGCCTGGCTGGCCGACGAATGGTTCTTGATTGGCCGCGTGGCCCTGCCCCCCGCGACGCACTACGAAGACTATCCCCAAATCGGCAACGGCGTCGGCTCAATTCACCAGTTTCTGGGCCACTTCCACCAGGCTGCGGATGCCCTGCCCCAAGCCCTGCCCCCTGGCCGCGATCGCCGCCTCACCTGGGTGGTGGGCAACGCCGTGGAGTATGCCTTCGCCCCCTTAGTCCAGCGCCTCAACCGGGTGGAGGGCCTGACGGTGACCCTCGCGCCGCTGCGCAGCCGCTACTGGGGCCAGGAAATCACGGTGACGGGGCTGCTCACCGGACAGGACTTGCTCGCCCTCAAGGGCCAAGACCTAGGGGACGGGCTGCTGCTCCCATCGCTGATGCTGAAGCACGACGAGGCCAAGTTTTTAGACGATATGACGGTGGCTGAGGTGGCTGAAGCCCTGCAGACGTCAGTTCGCGTGGTCAACGGCGTAGACGACTTAATTCAAGCGTGCGCTCAGGCGAAACCCGCTGACCTGCTCAGCCCGGTTTAGGGCAGTGCCGCTCCAATGCCGCCTATCGCCCTGCTCACAGACTTCGGCACCCAAGACGCCTACGTCGGCGTCATGAAGGGCGTGATTGCGGCGATCGCCCCCCAGGTCACCTGCATTGACCTCACCCACGCCGTGCCGCCCCAGGATATTCGAGCTGCCCAGTTCCATCTGCTGACGGCCTACCCCTACTTTCCCAGCGGAACGATTTTCCTCGTGGTGGTGGACCCGGGTGTGGGCAGCGATCGCCGCGCCGTGGCGGTGCAGTTTCCCCAGTGCGTTGTGGTTTGCCCTGACAATGGCTTGCTCACCGCCCTGCTGGGCCGCCACCCAGAAGAAGCCGTTGAAGCGGTCGAGTTGACCAATCCGGCCTACTGGCGCGCCCCTGCCCCCAGCCTTACCTTTCACGGTCGGGACATTTTTGCCCCCGTGGCCGCCCACATAGCCTCAGGGGAGCCCCTGGTCCGGTTGGGCCAGCCCATCTCTCCGGCGTCCTTAGTGCAGCGCCCCGACTTGAGGCTGCCACAGCAGGCCACCAGCGGGGTAATTCAGCACGTCGATCGCTTTGGTAACTTGATTTCAACCATTTCCGCTGCCGCCGCGAAGCCAGGGCAGGTTGTCCAGATGGGCGATCGCCGCATTTCGATTGGCAAGACCTATAGCAGCGCCGCTCCGGGAGCGCTAATCGCCCTAATTGGCAGCCACGGTTGGGTAGAAGTGGCGGCTAACGGAGCGCGGGCAAGCGACGTACTTCAAGTTGAGGTGGGTCAGCCGATTTCGCTTGAGGCTTGATTGCGGCCTAGGGCAAGGGATGTCTCTTTAGACGGCACTATTGGGGATATTAGCCGTACAGCGAATGTCCTGATGCATTGGAAGATTTGCGCGCACAGTTGCCTACGGAATCTCAAGGTTATCAGCCCATTCGCATTGCCTTAAGCAGCTGTGTCAACGTAATAGTGACACCAAACTGTGTCAACGCAATAGTGACACCAGACCATGGGAATTGGGCTAATCTATGGGGGCTGACATAATTGAGCTGACCCAGCCCCTTAGCCCGACGCGCTAGAGCGACCCTGAATCCTTTAGCATCGTTACGCCGCTTGTGATCCAGCCATCTACCGACGCCATGAAGCTTTCCTTCCGAGACACCGTGTATGAGAGCCCATTCTCATCCCAGGATATTCACGCCATTGCAGACCTGCCCCTGCAGTACGGGACGCTCTTCAGCCAGATGAGCCAGATCCCTGGCCTCCAAGATGAATCCGCACATCCTCAGTCTCAGGCGATCGCCATCCCTGAGTCACTTTCCCCCATCACCGCAATCCTGGTGGTGATCTGGGAGCCAGCCCCCCTAAACGAGTCCCGTATCCGGCCCTTTCACTTTGTTGTCAGGTATTTGCTATCTTCCCAGCAGGCCGTATTCGATATACTCAATCAGTACCACCAGTTTTATCTAGCTCAGCCGCGCTCACAATCACCCAGCTTTTTCATTGGGGTTCACGGCTCGCTCATGAGGGTGGCGGCTGCTCTAAACTAGCTGCAGTTTAAAGCGGCTGGCACGGTTTAGCTCGCATTGTTCAAAGGTGGTCCGACTCAGGAGGCAACTATGGGGTATTCCATCGACGTTACGACTCAAACCTTCGAAGATGCGGTCATTCAAGCCTCTCACCAGCGGCCTATCCTGGTGGACTTCTTTGCCCAGTGGTGCGGCCCTTGCCAGCTGCTGAAGCCAACGCTGGAGAAGCTGGCCCAGGAGTATGAGGTGGGTCTGGCCAAAGTGGACATCGACCAGAACCCCGAGCTGGCCAACGCTTTTAGGGTCGAAGGGGTTCCGGACGTGCGCATCGCCACCGGGGGGCAGCTCCAGGCCGGCTTTGTGGGCGTGCTGCCTGAGCCGCAATTGCGATCGCTTCTAGCGGATCTAGGGGTAGCCTCGGCGGTAGAGAAAGCTCTTCAGGCTGTTACAGCCGCGATCGCCGCAGGAAACACCGAGGGCGCCTCGGCTCAGCTAGAGGACCTGATGGAGACGCACCCCGGTGACGAGCGGGTGGTGACCCTGGCGGTGCCCTTTTGGATTGAGCAGGGCCAGACGAGCCGGGCCCAAACGGCGTTTGAGGCGGCTATGGCGGTGGTGCCGAACCCCAACGGGGCCGAGATACGGGCCCTGCGGGGACGGCTTTACCTGGCACAGCTCTGCCAGTCGGGGGGCAGCGCTGCTGAGGGCGATAAGCTGCAGCAGCTGGCCTGCAGCGCCGCCCAGGGCGACGACCTTGAAACGGCGCTGGCCGGATTTTTGACGGTGCTAGAGCAGGACCGCCAGCAGCAAGACGCGGCCCGAAAGGCCATGATCGCCGTTTTCGATCGCCTCGGGGACGACCATGCCCTGACGAAGTCGTACCGCAAGAAGATGATGATGGCCCTGTTTTAGCCGGGGCGTCACGACGCTTATAGCTCAGGCATTACGACGCGTGGGCCGCAGCCACCGCTTCTGACTGCTTCACCGTTTCAGGCTGAGGGTGCACAATCAGCACTGAGCAGGCGGCGTGGTGGTTGACGTACTGGCTGACGCTGCCCAGCAGCAGCTCCTGGAGGCTAGAGCGTCCCCGGCAGCCCACGATGATGAGGTCCGCGCGCCAGGCCTTGGCTTGACAGCAGATTGAGGGGCCTGCATTGCCCTTGACCAAAGCAACAGAAGCTTCAATGCCCTGGGCGATCGCCCCATCAGCCTGGGCCCGCAGCCGCTGGAGCTGCTGCTGCTCGTAGTCCCGCTGCTGCTGCCAGTAGAGGTCCATCGCCTCCCGGTAGACGTCGGGGGAATACTCCATCCCCACGCTGCTGGGCAGCTCCGGCGAATCAGCCTCGTGAAAATCCAGCACGTGCAGCAGCAGCAGCTCAGCGCTAAGGGCCTGGGCCAGCTCGCGGCCTTTCTCATAGACCGCAGGGTCTCTGTCTGAATGGTCAAGTGCAGCTAAAATGCGGCGAAACATGGCGGTTTCCTCCAATCACTGTAGACCGAGAGACGCGGGATGATGGGGTGCTATACGGATCTTTCGGCCCTCATCTTTAGAGGCTAGCGCTAAAATGTGAGGATTTCATGACGGTCTTGACATCCCTAGTAAAGCTCGTAGCGCAGCAGGCGGCACTCAATACTGCCGTTGAACACCGGAATGCGCCGCGAGGGCCTGAGGCCGATGCGCTTTGCCAGGGTCAGGTTGCCGCACAGCACATAGGCCGTCCATCCCCGGCAGCGTTGCTTCAGCACGTCCCCAAGCTGCTTGTAGAACGGCCCGAGCTGATCGGCTTCCCCCAAACGCTCCCCATAGGGAGGATTGCAGATGATGACGCCGTGGTCCGCCGGGGGAACTAGTTCGGACAGGGCCTGCACCAACAGGGTGACCTGGTCCGCAACCCCTGCCAGCGCTGCATTACTCTGGGCCTGCTGAATCACACTGCCGTCGCGATCGCTGCCCACAATGGGGATATCCACAGACCGGCAGCGCTGCTGCTCAGCCTCCTGCCGCTGCTGCTGCCACAGGGAGGCGTCAAAGTCAGGCCAGCGCTGAAAGGCAAAGTCTCGTCCCAGCCCCGGTGCAATCTGCAGCGCCTGGCGGGCGGCTTCGATGGGCAGCGTGCCGGAGCCGCACAGGGGGTCTAAAAACGGCTGGTCGGGGGTCCACTCTGCAAGCTGCAGCAGGGCGGCGGCCAGGGTTTCCTTCAGCGGTGCCTGACCTACAGCGGGCCGGTAGCCCCGCCGATGGAGACTCTCCCCCGTACTGTCGAGGCTAATGGTGACGCGTTGGCCTTGGGCCGGCCCCGAGGGACCATCGCCGTGGATATGCACATTGATGCGGACGTCGGGGTCTTGGGTGTCGATGCTGGAGCGGTGGCCGAACTGCTGCCGCTGCTGGTCTACGATGGCGTTTTTCACCTGCAGCGCCGTGAAGTGGGAGTGGTTGAGCTGGCGGTTTTTGCCGGTGGCCCGCACCGAGAAAGTCTGCTCTGGCGTGAGATAGTTTCCCCAGTCGACGGTCTGCACAGCGCCGTAGAGCTGGGCCCCGTCCCGACAGCCCTGCTCCGACAGGTGCAGCAGCACCCGGAACGGGATCCGCCCCCATAGGTTGACCCGGTAGAGCAGGGCGCGATCGCCCTCAAAAGACACCCCAGCAAACCCAGGTTCAATGGCCGAGGCCCCCAGCTGCTGCAGCTCTTGAGCCACTAGCGGCTCCAGGCCTCGGGCGGTGGTGGCGAAGTAGCGGTAGGTTGCCATTGCGCTAGATTAAAGCCATGCTCGAATATTCCCCGACCCTATTCCCCCGACCCTATTGCCCATGCCCACTTCCGCATCTACCCCAGCCCGTAGCGCCGTCATTCCGCCCTCGCCGCCGGGGTTTCGCTCGGGCTTTGTGGGCATTGTGGGCCGGCCCAATGTGGGTAAGTCTACCTTAATGAACCGGCTGGTGGGGCAAAAGATTGCCATCACCTCCCCCGTTGCCCAGACCACCCGCAACCGGCTGCAGGGCATTTTGACCCTGCCGCAGGCGCAGCTCATTTTTGTGGATACGCCGGGGATTCATAAGCCCCATCACCAGCTCGGCAAGGTGCTGGTGCAAAATGCCCGCACCGCCGTCAGCGCCGTAGATGTGGTGGTGTTGACTATGGACGGATCGGGGGCTGCCGGACGGGGCGATCGCTTCATTGTGGATCTAGTGGCCCAAACGTCGCAGCAGGTGATTTTGGGGCTCAACAAGATAGATCGGTGCAGCGATGAGGAAGTTAAGGCGAGCTATGAGGCGATCGCCCAGGAGCACCAGTGGCCCCTGGTGGAATTCTCTGCCCTGACGGGGGAGAACGTGGATGGCCTGCTAAACCATTTGGTGGAGCGGCTAGAGCCCGGCCCCTATTACTACCCGCCAGACTTGGTCACCGATCAGCCGGAGCGATTCATCATGGGGGAGCTGATTCGGGAGCAGATTCTGCTGCAGACGCGGGAGGAAATTCCCCATGCGGTGGCCATCTCCATCGACCGTGTGGATGAGGAGCCCGCCATTACCCGCATTCTGGCGACGATTCACGTGGAGCGAATGTCCCAGAAGGGGATTCTCATTGGCAAGGGGGGCAGCAAGGCCAAGCAGATTGGCACGGCGGCCCGGGAGCAAATTCAAAAGCTGGTGATGGGCAAGGTCTATCTGGAGCTGTTTGTCAGGGTCCAGGCGGGGTGGCGGCAGTCTCGGGCTCAGCTTGCGGAGTTTGGCTATAGCCCGGAAGAGTAAAATCCCTGCCGAGTGCTTTCACACCCAAAGCGGTTCATCTTGAGCCGAGTCATTCCAGCACAGAGGGTAGCTGAGCTGATTCAAGGACATCGTGGGGCCGTTGAGAACCAGCTGCATTGGGTCAGAGACGCTGTGCAGAGCGAGATTAGCTCACTCATCCGCTCCATCAGTTCTGCTACGACGATGGTGCTACTGCGCTCGTGGACAATCTCGTTATTCCGCAAAGCAGGATACTCTTCCATTGCTCAAGCGATTCGCCTATTGCAGCATGACTTGGTTCAACTAATTTCATCCTTCTAAAAAATCAACCCCACCTTGCTAACAGGGAGTTAGAGGGGGAAAAGCAGAGCTTTTGCTATTCTTCAAACACCCTCTACCACCATAATCTCCAACTACGATCTTCCATGCTAGTGACCCAACAGCCTATCTTTCGCCGCTTTTGGTACCCCGTGGTGCCGTGCCAGCAGCTCGCCGACGGCCCGAAGGCCTTCGAGCTGCTCAAAGAGCCCCTCGTCCTATGGCTGGACCCGCAGGGCCATCCCGCTGCCGTGCGCGATCGCTGCTGTCACCGCACCGCCAAGCTCTCCCTGGGCCACGTCTCAGAGGGGCGCATTTGCTGCCCCTACCACGGGTGGGAGTTCGATGCGTCTGGAGCCTGCGCCCGCGTGCCTCAGCTCGACGCCAGCGCCGCCATTCCGTCGAGCTACCGGGTCGACAGCTATCGCTGCATCATCCGCTATGGGTACGTCTGGGTCTGTTTGGAGGAGCCGCTGCTGGACGTGCCCCAGATTGAAGAGGCTGAAGACGCCAGCTATCGCCTGATTCCTGAGTTCTATGAGCCCTGGAGCTGCTCGGGCCTGCGGGTGATGGAAAACGAGCTGGACCTGGCCCACCCCACCTTTGTTCACACCAGCACCTTTGGCAGCGAAGCGCACCCTACCCCAGACGCGCTGGAGATTACAGAAACGGACTGGGGCATTCACGTTTACGGGAAGTTGGGGGTGGTGAACCCGGCAGAGCAGCAGCAAAACCTGAAGATGGCGGAGGCGCAGACCTTCCGCACTTTGGAGATGGACTGGCTGATGCCTTTCACCATCAAGCTGAAGATTACCTACCCTAATGGCCTGGTGCACATTGTGGTGAATACTATGACCCCAATCGACGATGGGCGATCGCAAATGGTGCAGTTTTGTCTGCGCAACGATACCGAAGCCGACACCCCAGCCAAGGACGTTGTAGCCTTTGACCGCGCCGTCACCCTGGAAGACAAGCGCATACTAGAGTCTACCGATTATGACGTGCCCTTGACCTTAAGCCGCGAGGAGCACATGATGACCGATCGCCCCGGCATTATGATTCGCAAGAAGGTATCGGCGCTGCTGCGCTCACAGGGTGAAGTTGAGCAAACTCGCGGATGAGGTAGAGTTGTCATAACTCTCGACGCTCTCTCCCCGCTCAGCGATGCGCATACTTTTGGTAGATGATGACGAAGCGCTGATGGAGACGCTGGCAGAGGCGCTGATCAAGCAGCGCTACGCCGTGGATATTGCCACCGATGGAGAAACCGCGCGGGAGTTTTTAGCGCTGTTTTCCTACGACCTGATTGTCCTCGACATGCTGCTGCCTGATGTGGGCGGTATAGTGCTCTGTCAGGAGTTTCGCGAGGCGGGTTTAGAGTCCCCCATCTTAGTCCTGAGCGCGAGAGACACCAGTCTCGACAAGGTACAGGCCTTGGACGCCGGGGCGGATGACTACGTCATTAAACCGTTTGACTTTGACGAACTGTGCGCGCGCATCCGGGCGCTGCTGCGCCGCGAGAGCCATAGCCCAACGACAACATTAACCTGGGGTGACCTGCAGTTAACCCCAGACACCTTTCAAGTGTTTTACGGAGAGCACCAGCTTCACGTCACGCCCAAGGAATATGCGCTGCTGGAGCTTCTCCTGCGCCACCCCAGCCGGGTCTTTAGTCTCGACAGCATCATTGACAATCTTTGGTCGTTTCAAGATCCGCCCAGCGAGGATGCGGTCAGGACCCACGTAAAGGGGGTGCGCCAAAAGCTAAAAGCGGGCGGGGCACCTAAGGATTTAATCGAGACGGTATACGGCGTGGGTTACCGGCTCAAGCCCCTCGACGCTGACCCACCCCAGCCGGCTCCCCCGTCGCCCCCCCAGCAGCCGACGAAATCTGATATTGCCGTTGCTATCGCCAATGCCTGGGATACCCACAAAGGCGAGATGCGAGCCAGGCTGAGGGTCCTAGAATCGGTGGCGATCGCCTTGCGTGCGGGAACTTTGGACCCAGAGCTTCAGGCGTCAGGACACGCCCAGGCTCACAAACTGTCGGGGGCCCTGGGCTGCTACGGCCTTTCAGAAGGGTCTCAGCTGGCGCGGCAGCTTGAGCAGATTCTCCAGCTTGACGTGCCGCTGGATTCCAGCCTTGTGCCCCAGGTCTGTGCAATTGTCGATCGGCTACGTCAGAGGCTGGAGGCTGACTCGGCCAGCCCAACCGCGATCGCTGCGGATGAGGCGCAAGGTTTAGCGCAAAGCTTTGGGCAGCCTGCGCAGAAGGTGGCTGAACTTTGGGTGGTGGGAGCGAGCGAGCCCTTTAACCGGGCCATCACCGCCGAAGCGATCGCCGCCGGCCTGTGTGCTGTCGCGATTGCTGAGCCTTCGGAGGCCCGTGTCAGGCTGCAAGACCACTCTCCCGACGGGATTCTGCTGTGGCCCGACGGCAATCGCTTTGATGACGCCATGGCCCTGCTGTCGGTGCCCCCTTCAGCCCAAGGCCAAGGCCCGCCTATGCTCGTGGTCACCGACAGCAAAGACTTCCATCAGCGGCTTCACATGGTCCAGCAGGGGGCAGACCGACTGCTCTCTAGCGCTGTATCGCCCCAGGAGGCGATCGCGGCCTTTCAGCGCGTTCGGCAGACCGACCGGAGCGATATCAAGGTGCTGATTCTAGACGACGATGCCCAGGTGCTAGACCTGTTGAAAACGCTGCTGTCGCCCTGGGGGTTTCAGCTCACGACCCTTGATAATCCCAGCCGCCTAATGCCCGTTCTAGAGCGCGTGCGGCCCGACTTGCTCGTGTTGGACGTGGAAATGCCAGAGGCCAACGGGCTAGAAATTTGCCAGGTTTTGCGGGCAGATGAAACCTGGTGGCAGCTGCCAATTCTATTCTTGACGGTCCACGGAGAAACAACCTTGCAGCAGCAAGCATTCAACGTAGGGGCCGATGACTTTGTCAGTAAGTCTGCCATGGCGGATTTACCCGCTCGCATCCTCAATCGCCTCAAACGGCAGGATCTAGGCTAGGCTTTGGGGACGGTATCCTAATCCTGCAATGAACTGCTCCTGGAAGTGGGCCACTTCTGCGAGATTGGGAGTACCGTGAGAGACAATAGCAATGCGGTAGCGGTTCATCACGGCGGTGACGCCGCTGCCCCGATTGAGGTCGTGGAAGACAGAGGCGATGACCGGGGCCGGAGAATAGGGGATGCCGTTCTCGTTCAGGACGGCCAGGCTATTGCGATACTGCTCTGTTGCGACAGCGGGCCTGAGCACCAGTCGCATAATCCACCGATCGTCTAAGAAAATGACCGTGACGCACGCGAGGTGCGATCGCATCTTTCTCAGTAGATAGATCAATACGCGCTGGGTCAAGCTAGCGTTTGCAAAACAGTAGAATAATTCCATATCGTTTGGGGCATGAGCTCAGATTGCTTTTGATCTAAGACTACGGAAGGAATCTGAGGAACCCATGAAGCCCCACTCACGATTTTCGCAATAGGGACACAAGCATGCCGTCAGACAATCGACGAGCACTTCAATTTCTTCAGCTTGAGCAAATCCTCAACCCTAACCCACTGACAGTGGCGCCAGATGCGACGGTGGCGGCGGTGGTCGAGCAGATGTGCCAGGTGAGTGGGCAGGAATGTAACCTTGAGCTTAAATCCAATGCGCCTCGGCCCGACACCTACTCGACGGGCTGCGTGCTGATCACAGACGCTGAGCTGTTAGGCATTTTCACAGAGCGCGATTTGGTCAGGCTGCTGGCTCAGGGAGTCGATTTAGATCAGGTTGCGATTTCGAAGGCGATGACCCAACCCGTCATTACCCTCAAGCGCTCAGACGCGAACAACATGTTCAACGTACTGAGCACCCTAAGACAGCATCAGATCCGCCAGCTGCCGATCGTGGATGAGGATGGCGCTCTATTAGGGCTGGTGACCCAAACCAACATCCGGCGGGCGATGCAGCCCTTCAATTTTCTTAAGTTCAGGCGCATCGAAGACGTAATGACCCGGGACGTAATCCAGGTCAGTGCGTCGGAAAGCTTGCTGACGCTAACCCAAGTGATGACCCAAAATCGAGTGAGTTGCGTGGTGATCATTGAGCCAAGGCCAAGGGGGGGAAGCACCCCTGTTGGGATTTTGACAGAGCGAGACATGCTGCAGTTTCGGGTATTGGGACTATCCCTGGGTCAAACCCAAGCCGGGGCCGTGATGAGTACGCCCTTATTCTTAGTGCGCCGGCAGGATACCCTTTGGACGGCTTATCAGCAGATGCAGCGGCATCATATCCGTCGCCTGGTGGTGGCTGACGTCGCCGGAGATCTTGCTGGCATCGTTACCCAAACAAGTCTGCTGCAAATCCTTGACCCCATCGAGATGCTCGAAGAGATTGAGCAACTGCAGCAGGTGAGCGAGGCCCAGGCGAAGGGGTTAAACCAGGCGAATCAGCACCTCAAAAAGGCAAACCAAAAGCTACAGTCGGAGATTGCTGAGCGGCAGCGGCTCGAAACGGCGCTCCAGGACGCCAATCACATTTTAGAAGAGCGGGTGGGGGTGCAGGCCGCCCAGCTCGTCAAAGCCAATGCGGCCCTGAAGCAAGAGATTCAAGACCGTCAGCAGGCCCAAGAGCAGCTGGAGAATTTTTTTGCCGTTGCCCCTAGCCTGCTGTGCATCGCCGACCTTGACGGCTATTTCAGGCGGCTCAATCCCAGCTTTGAGAAAGTATTGGGTTACACTACCACAGAGTTGCTAGTCAGCCCCTTCTCTAGCTTTATCCACCCCGAAGACCAGTTGGCCACTCAAACTGAGGTTGAGCGGCTGGCCCAAGGGGAGCTGACCATCGCGTTCGAAAATCGCTACCGGGCCAAAGACGGCAGCTACCGCTGGTTGAGCTGGAATGCGACTGCCTCTCCAGAAGAGGGGAAAATCTATGCTGCAGCCCGAGATATCACCGATCGTAAGGCTGCGGAGCAGGCGCTGGCACGCCAGTATCAGCAGAAGCATTTGCTCAGCGATATCATTCGCAAAATTCGCGAATCGCTGGAGATAGACGGTATTTTATATACTTCAGTAGTGGAAGTGCGAACTCTGCTGAACTGCAGCCGCGTGTTGATCATTCAGCGAAACACAGCGTCCACTGGAACAGTCATCCGGGAATCGGTTGAACCTAACGACCCGGCAGCCGCCACCGATCGCATCGGGTTTAGCCTGGAGCTGATTCCCCATCCCTCCAGCGGCCCCTTTTCGGCCTGCGCCTGTGAAGACATTGAGGCAATGTCCTGCTCTCCAGTCACCCTCAATTTTTTGCAGCAATACGGGAGTCGGTCCTGTATTGAGGTGCCCATCGCCATCGATAACCAGCTTTGGGGGCTGCTTGTGGCAAGCCAAGGCGATCGCCACCGCCGCTGGGAAGGCTTCGAAATTGAGCTGATGCAGCAGTTGGCCAGCCATGTCGGCGTCGCTATCTCCCACGCCAGGCTGCTGGACAATCTAGAATCGCAGGTGGTCGAGCGCACCCGCCAGCTCACCGAAACCAACAACCAGCTGAAGCAGGAAATTGAAGAACGCAGCCGCGTCGAGGCAGCCCTAACGCGCAGCGAGGCGCGGCTGCGGCTGACCACCGACGCCCTTCCTGCCCTGATTTGCTACGTGGATACGGCGCAGCGCTACTGCTTCAACAATCGAACCTACGAAGACTGGTTTAAGCTGCCCGTGGCAGCCCTGGAGGGACGACGGATTCGGGAGGTGGTGGGAGAGACCTACTACGCCCGTGTCGAGGGCCACGTTGAGGCCGCCCTCTCAGGCCAGCGGCAGAGCTTTGAAACCGAGCTCACGACCCCGGACGGCAAGATGCGCTATCTCATGGCGACCTATATCCCAGAAATTGATCCCCAGGGGCAGGTGATGGGGTTCTTTGCGCTGATCAACGACATCAGCGATCGCAAAGCCACTGAGCGGATGAAGGACGAGTTTGTCTCGGTGGTGGGGCACGAGCTAAGAACGCCGCTGACCTCGATTCACGGTGCGCTAAGGCTGCTGAGCAGCGATCGCCTCGGCCCGCTGAGCCCCCAAGCCCGCGACTTCATAGACATTGCCCTCAGAAACACCCAGCGGCTCACCCGCCTAATCAACGACGTGCTAGACCTAGAGCGGATCGAATCGGGTCAAGTTACGATGTCGATGCGCTCCTGTAGCTTGGGGGACTTGATGCACCATGCCGCCGAGGCAATGACCGCCATGGCCACCGAGCGCGAGCTGCAGATAGTAGTTCACCCGTTAGAGGCAAAGGTCTGGGTAGACCCGGACGCCATAATTCAGGTTTTGACGAATTTACTGAGCAACGCAATTAAGTTTTCCACCCCTGGTGCGACAATTTGGGTGAATGCACAGAAGCGCAAAGATGATACGTTAATTCAGGTGGTCGACCAGGGGCGGGGTATTCCGCCTGATAAGCTGGAAGCAATTTTTGAGCGTTTTCAGCAGGTCGATGGCTCTGACTCTCGACAACTGGGTGGCACTGGTTTAGGCTTGACAATCTGTAGAAACGTTGTGCAGCGCCACGGAGGCAAGATATGGGCCGAGAGCACGCTGGGGGAGGGAAGTCGGTTCTACCTCACCTTGCCAGACATTGATTGAGTCTGCGATCGCTGAGCGTGGTGCCCCCTTCAATTTTGGTAGCGCTTCCGCTCGCCACCATTGCTGATATTGATGCTGAGGACAGATCCCCCGTGAGCAAGCGTATTTTGCTAATCGATGACGAAGCTGATATCCATAAAATTATTGAAGTTAGCTTAACCCTCCACGCAGAGTGGAAATTGCTGAAAGCCCTCACGAGCGACCAAGGTATTGAGCTTGCCAAGACGGAGCAGCCCGACGCCATCTTGCTTGACGTGATGATGCCTGAGCGCGACGGGATCGAAACCCTAGCGTCTTTGAAGCTGTTGCCCGATACCCAAGAGATTCCCGTTATTTTTCTCACTGCAAGGGCCCAGGCTGCGGACCGGCGACGCTTCTACTCCCTCGGGGCCAAAGGCGTCATTGCAAAGCCGTTTGACCCAATGACCTTGACGAGTCAGATTGCGGGATTTTTGTCCTGGCGCTGAACCGGGCCTCTTCATAACTTCCTCAAACTCTTGATCTATATCTTGTTTGGCGAAAGCGCTACATATTTTGATAAGGCACTCAAGGAGGTTAGTCGTGGCAACAGTTAGAGATATTATGACTAGGCCTGTGGTAATTCACAGCTCGGACACGATTGAAAATGCGATTCGGCTGATGCAGGCGAATGAGGTGCGATCGCTCGTGGTTGAGAAGTGTCATGAAGATGGATGCTATGGCATCTTGATCGAGGAAGACATCGTCCACCACGTCGTCGCGTCAGGCCGAGACCCGCGCCACGTCCGGGTAGGCAGTCTGATGTGGCAAGCCTGTGCTCAAATTCCTCTTGGCGCGACGACGCAGGAGGCGGCACAAATTCTCTCGGACGCGCAGATTTGTCACGCACCCGTGGTAGAAAACCACAGACTGCTGGGCGTCGTTTCAGTAAGTGATATCTTGGCTCAGCTCTGTACTACGGAATCCGCTTCCGACAAATCACAGCTCTTCTGGCGATCGCGCCGAACCCCGAATGAGATCCAGGGTAGGGCAATCCAGGCTAGAGCGGCCCAGATGGCGCAGCGGGACAATGAGGCTCTGGTGTCCTTTGAGGACGATATGCGCTACGGCTGCAAAACTCTGTTCTAGGAGGCTGTCAGCAGGGCACTCTCGTCTAAAGAAGGTCCCTTATCCGACATCCCTCTTCCACCGCTGGGAGAGGGACTGAAGCCGCAGCACCGCCAAGGTAGAGACAAGCACCAGCGGCCAGCTGAGCTGATTCAGCATGGCCCAGCCAAAACCCTCAAACACTCGCCCTGAGAGCAGCGTGGCCAAAGCGACAAAGCCGAATACTAGAAAATCATGGGCGGCCTGTACCTTGCCCTTCTCGTTTGGCGTGTGGGTTTCCGTGAGCAAAGCGGTTGAACCCACGTGCATGAAGTTCCAGCCAAGACCGAGCAGGAGCAGGGCGACGGCAAAGTGACCGAAGCTCGTGCCCGCTAAATTCACCCCCAGGCATGCCAACGTCAGCGCTGCCCCAGCTTGGATAATAGTCAATACGCCGAAACGCTTGATCAGCCACCCCGTGACCAGTGAGGGACCAAACATTCCGAGCACGTGCCACTGAATTACCGCTGCCGTCTGGTTAAAGGAATGCAGCTCGGCTGTCATGGCCAAGGGAGTAGCCGTCATCACAAACACCATGACGCCATAGCTGACCATGCTTCCCAGGGTCGCCACCAGAAATTTGGGCTGTCCCATCACCTGCAGTAAGGGCCGGGTGAGTGGGGCGGCATGGTCTATGGCAATTGTCGGGATACGCAGCCCCAGCAGCAGCAAACTGGCCAACATCTGCAGCCCCAGCACCGCTACCATTGCCCCAATATAAACCTCGCTGTTAAACCAGCCCTGAGATTGGGTGGCGAGCCACGGCCCTAACACGGCGGCAATAATCCCGCCGGCAATTACCCAGGAAATGGCCTGGGCGCGGAAGGTCTCCCGAGCCACGTCTGCTGCGGCAAAGCGGTAGTAGCCGACAAAGCTATTGGCGATTCCCAGCAGCCCCATGGCCACCGTAAATAGCCAGAAGTGAGCGATCGCCAAGCTATAGATGCCGATGCCTGCCCCGGCAGCCCCCAATAGGGCACCTATGAGAAATCCGCCCTGCCGCCCGATGCGCTGCATCAGCAATGAGGCAGGAATGGCAGTGGCCATCGTTGCAATTTGACGGATGGCTAAGGGGAAAGTCGCCAGGGCTTTATCGGTTGCCAGCGCGTAGCCCGCCAGGGCAGCGGTGGTAATCAGGACCGTGTTGGTGGTCATTGCTAGGGCCTGACAGAGGGCCAGCAGGGCGACCTGAACTTTTGTAGATGTCATGTTGAAGGTGTCATGTTGAAGGTGTCATGGCAGAGCTCAAACGAGATTCGAGCCTACCACAGCGACATAACACTAACCATTCGTAAGATAGATGGCAGCTATGAGTAGCATTCAGATAAATAAGAGGCCATGTATAGCCTCTTACTCAAGACCAGCGCTGAAACCACTGAAGCAAAGGCTGAAGCCACTGAGGCCAGCCGACTTGACCGATATCTTCATTATTTTCCACTGCTCCGGTTGAGTGGTTTAGGCCAAGCGAGGTTACTTTAGCCGAACGTAAATCAAATCCATCCACCGTAAATGCCTCATTTGCGCCGACTCGAAAAGAGAGAGGTTCGAGCAGGCCGCGCGGCGCCCCAGTATCGGGATTGTCAAGCTTGGAGGCGTCGGATATGTTGCTTAGGGTGTTGTTCTCGACGATTGCGTCATAGCTGGCGTCGTTGCGAACAAGCGGGCGCGAAACGCCGTTAACCTTAATAACGTTGTCTCGAATTTCAATCGTGCTGAAGTCTGTTTCACCGTTGAAGCCAAACAGGCCTTCAGTCCTTGGTGTCACCGTTTCGTTGGCGATAACCTCGTTGTTATAGAACGAAAAGTTTTCATAGATCCCTTTACTCCAGAAGACGCCGCGTCCTGGGTTGAGGACGAGGTTGTTGTGAAACTTTGTGGGGCCGGGTGCTGGCTCATCACCGAAGCTTGAAATTAGGTTTCCGTTATCCCGCTCAGTATCAAAGACAAATACATTGTGGTCCACCTCAGCACCGCTGCGGGTCCACTCCAGGGAATAGGAGCGTTTGAAATAGTTGTGGTGGATGTGGAAGGTAAATCCATTTTCAGGAACAGGACCGCCGCCAAACTTTGGAATTGAGATGACGCCGTCCAGCAGGTTATAGTCGATCTCAACGAAGCTATCGTTTTCAAACGGCAGCTCAATGGCAAAATTGACGTCAATTGTGTTGTGGTGGATGCGGGTATTGTCAAATTTTCGGCCCTTGATGCCATAAACATTTCCTTCGCGATCGCCACTGCGAGAGAACTCATTATTGTGTATCTCCGCATCGCTGAGGTAAGTGGCATAGATAGACCCTCCGGTGGTGCCGTCAACTTCTCCGCCTGCATCAATAAACACGCTGTCGTGAATTTCTGCGCCGCTGAGCGCAAAGAGTCGAATGGCGCTCCAGCCAAAGTTGTTGAATTCAGCCCCGCTGATTTCTAGATTGTCGGCCCTCACGCCTAAGATCGCGCCGTGAATTTCTGGTCCTGTTAGAGTCAGACCAATGAACCGGACGTTATTTGCATTTTCATCTAGGTCAAACAGGTACGCCTCTCGATCTATCGAGTCAATGTTGACTCCTGAGTCGGGGATCTGATTGAAGTCAGCCCTGAGCGAATCTGCATTCCGTACAACGGTCACCCCGGAACCACTGCCTTGAAAGGTAATTCCCGGAACGTCTACCTGAAGCGTTTCCGCTAAGTCAAAAACGCCCTCGGGTATGTAGACCACAGCCTCATCTGTGGATCCCGCTTCGCGCTGGGCCGTTACCCAATCAATTGCAGCTTGGATTGCAGCGGCATCATCTCGACCATCGTTTGCGATCGCACTGGAGACATCAGGACTGATCGCCGAAATCTCCTCTGGGAGATTTGTAACATCGACATAGTGAGTGGGGGGAATTGCCTGCGTGATCATAGTAGAACTGCTAATTCGTCACCATACTTATGCGCTGGTGTCTGTCCTAACACATCGCTATATCCTGGTCAATGTTCCCCTGAGTCATCGTAAATGGTCCAATCAGTCATGACTCACAATCGGCGGATCCTGGGAAAGCTACAGAATACGTGCCTTAATGAGGGCAATGCTGTAGTTTGAGGAGAGCCCTCACCAGATTGATCAAGTGCTATCTGACACCTTCTCAAAGCTTGAACCGATGTAAAGCTATAGTTTAGATATGGATGCGGATGAGTTTATAGAGCGTTACGCTGCCGGTGAACGGGACTTCAGAGAATGTAACTTGGTCGCCGTCAATCTTAGGGGTCAAACCCTAGAGGCTGCCGATCTGCGCCGGGCGGTGCTCAAGCACGCCGATCTCAGTCAGGCCAACCTAAAGGGCGCTAATCTACGAGAAGCCAACCTGCAAAACGCCAAACTAGAGCGTGCAGTTCTGACCTCAGTCAACTTGATTGGCGCCAGCGTATCGTCGGCCTCTCTCAGAGGAGCGCAGCTTGCAGGCTCAGGTCTGCGGGCTGCTAACTTAAGCCAGACTAATATGGAGCATGCCAACCTCACTCGGTGCAATCTGAGCGAGGCGCTGCTGGGTCAGACGAATTTGAATCGAGCCAACCTTAAGCATACCAATCTAAATCGGTCTAAGCTGTCTCGGGCTGATTTGTCTTGGGCGAACTTAGAGGCAGCCGTATTGACAGGGTGCCTTTTAGATCAAGCCCGCCTCAACAATGCCAATTTGACTAATGCTATTTTGCACGGCGTCAATCTGGCTGATGCTTGCTTGGACAACGCGAATCTTAGCCATGTGAAACTGATTGGGGCAAACCTGCAAAACGCGACCTTAGTGGAAGCTGATCTCCGCAACGCGCTGATGAATTGGACGTCTTTGCGGGGGGTAAATCTGACCAAGGCAAGCCTGTATAAAGCCGACTTGGGCTGGGCGAACCTCAGTGATGCTAACTTGGCAGGGGCCGTTCTCATCAGCGCCAATCTCTTCAACACAAATTTACACAACGCCAACTTGACGGGCGCCATGATGCCTGGACTCTATTGAGCTGCTCCAGGCAGCAAAAAGGGGATGCAGTACATCCCCCCAAAGCGCTTCAAAAAAACGAGAAACGTCGAGCTAACAGAAGACCTTCGTCAAGTAACGGCGGTCTTACATTAGGCCGATTTGCTCAAGGATGCCCTGGCCGGTGGCGTACTCAACAGCAATACCGATGACGAAGCCTAGCATAGCTAGACGACCGTTCCAGCGCTCAGCGAAGCTAGTAAACCCAAACTTGTTCTCTGTAGTTTCCATGGTGCAGTAAACCTCATTAATGTCAAGCATCTTTGCTAAAGTTAACATAGGCTTTCTGGTGGTGGCAACGGTTCTATCTAGATCTCCCCACAAAGACTGACTTGCATCGGCTTGTCTTCCTCTTGTGGTAACGGTCAAGCCATCACCCAATTGATCAACGTCCTCACCGGGAATCCCGTTGCCCCAGCGCTGTTATATCCATCTGGTTTGTCGGTCCATACCGGACCTGCCACATCGAGGTGGGCCCAGGCGGTATTTTTGACAAACTGCTTGAGGAATAGGGCCGCCGTAATGGCCCCGCCAGGACGAGGTCCGGTATTCTTCATATCGGCCACCACGGACTTCATGCCCTCGAAATAGCTCTCCTCCATGGGCATGCGCCAAAACTTTTCCCCCGACAGCTCGGCAGCCTGCATGAGTTGGTTGGCCAAGGTCTCTTCTTCAGTCCATAGCCCAGACATTTTATTTCCCAAGGCCACAATGCAGGCCCCGGTGAGGGTGGCAAGGTCAATCACAGCGTCAACCTCAAGCTGATCGGCGAAGACCAGGGCATCGGCTAGGGTAAGACGCCCTTCAGCATCAGTATTGTTCACCTCAATCGTTTTGCCATTAGAAGCGGTGAGGATATCTCCGGGATGCATTGCCCGCCCGCTGACCATATTCTCGGTGGCGGCGCAGATGAAATGTACCTCTACATCAGGCTTAATCTGGGCGATCGCCTTAGCTGCGCCAAAGGTTGCGCCCGCCCCCCCCATGTCAGTCTTCATCATTTCAATGCCGCTGCCTGAGGGCTTGAGGTTGAGCCCACCGCTGTCGAAGGTGAGCCCTTTGCCAATGATGGCCAGCTTGCGGCGGGGGGCGCCGTCGGGGCGGTATGTGAGGTGGATGAACTTGGGTGGGATATCTGACGCTTGGGCCACCCCCAAAAAGGCCCCCATACCGCGCGTTTCGCACTCCTCCTGCTCTAGAATTTCCAGCGCTAGGTCATAGGTTTGGGCCAGGGCCGTAGCGGTTTCCGCTAAGGTTAGGGGCGTCACGATGTTAGCGGGAGCCGCTACCAGCTCCCGCGCTAGGATGACCCCCGAAATCACTTGCTGCGATCGCTCAATAGCGGCTTGTTGACCTGCCAGTCCCAAAAGCTCGACAGTTTCGGGGTGGAAGGCCTTGTCCTGCGGCTCGGACTTGAAGCGGGTGTCCTGGTGGCAGGCCAGCTCGACGCCCTCGACGAGGGCTTGAGTAGTCAGCGATTTGTCGGCTTTCCACACCGGGAAGCTCAGTCCTAGCTTGGCGCACTTCTCCTGATGGGCAATGCGGGCGGCTGCCGCGGCTCCCCGTCGCAAGACCTCTAGGGATAAATTCTCCTCAGGGCCAAGGCCCACCACGGCAATCTTGCGGATGGTGCTGCCGCCCCCGACCCGGGTCACCGCTGTACTTTCTGTCTTACCTGTAAATTCAGCTTCTGCCACGAGTTCTGAAAGCGTGCCGGCGATCGCCCTGTCCAGTTCTGCTAGCTCACCCTCAATCGGTTGTCCGTCAAATAGGCCAACCGCCAGGCAATCGCCACGCCAATCTGCTCGCGAGATCTCTATTCCCTTAACGTTCATTCACTGCTACCTAATACATACTTGTGCTTGCTTCTACAGTTGTAAACCAAAACCATTTTGAGCAGTGAAGCCTTCTTTACTGGGGAGCTGCGGTGATGACGCACACTGCCACCGTCGCCGCCACTGGGACGTAGACTCTCGCGCAGATAGGGCTTGCTCCTGCTGGCGGCGCTGACGAATTTCCTCTGCGGTGGCGCTGAGGGCAGGGTCACGGTAGGGAATGGCGGCGCGGGTTCGTAGATGTTCGCGCTCTTGAACGGATAGCGGCAGTCCGGTAGCAACGCGGCTTGCGACCGTTCCCGGCGACTTGCGCCCTACCCCCGGCGTAGAGCCAATCTGCAGCCCGCTCTCCAGCAGCGCTGTGCGCACGGCGGCGGCGCAGGAGTAGGTGGCTAGGTAGCCGGCTGGCTTGAGACGTTCTACAACCATCTTGAGAAACTCTAGCGTCCAAAGCTCAGGGCAGCTTTGGGGAGAGAAGGGGTCCAGAAAGATGGCGTCAGCCCACAATAGCGGAGCGCGCTGTAGGGTTTGACGGGCATCGCCAATCAGCAGGCGGCCCCGGAACTGAGCTGTGTCGATTTCGAGCTGATGGACCAACTGGTTCAACAGGGCGGGGATCGGCTCCCTCCACGCTGACAGCAGGCCGTGGGCGATCGCCGATTGGGGTACTCCGGGCGATCGCTCTAGCCCGATACACTCGACGCGGCAGTCGGGGTTCACCTGCCAAATGGTGTGGAGGGCGGCGGCAGTGTTGTAGCCCAGCCCAAAGCACACATCGAGTAGCCGAATATGACCCTGCAGCGCGCGATCGCGGACATTGGTGGGGACAACGAACTTCTGTTCCGCTTCTAGCCGCGCGCCCTGCAGGCTGTGAAACGCTTCGCCAAATTCGTCTGAAAAGAAGGTGAAAGAGCCGTCGGCAGTGAGCTGAGGCGTAAATGGGGTAGACATCATGGAAAATGCTCTTGCAAGAACACTTTGAAATGGCCCAGGCGATAGGACAGGCGCAGTAAATTTTTCAGGATGGCGCTGCATCCTACAGCAGTCTTAGCTAGGATGCTACTGTTGGAGCCGGTTAACGTCAAATCTTTCCCTATGGTGCTGCCCGACCCCCTGCTGCCGCCGTCACCCCTAGTTTCCGCTAGCTGGCTTTGCGATCGCCTCGGTCGCCCCGGCCTTGCCATTGCCGATTGTCGTTTTTCACTAGCGGAGCCAGACGATGGCGCCGAGGCTTACGAAAGAGCCCATATCCCAGGCGCAGTATACTTTCACCTCGACCGTGATTTATCGGGTCCGCTCCTGTCATCGCGCCGGGGCGGCAGACACCCGCTTCCCGATCCGGATAAGTTTGCCCAAACGCTAGCCGCTGCGGGTATCGGCAACGCCACTACCGTGATCGCCTACGACGACTCTCGCTTCGCGTTTGCGGCTCGGCTATGGTGGCTGCTGCGCTACTTAGGGCACGATCGCGTCGCGATTCTAAACGGCGGCTTCCAAGGCTGGTGCGCTGATGGCTGCCCCGTCGAGGCCCATACCCCCACGCCAGAATCTCAAACTTTCATCCCCCACATTCAGGCCCGCTGGGTCGTCGATAAGGCTGGCGTCGAGGCTCACCAAACCGCTGAGGCGACGGTGCTAGTCGACTCCCGCAGCGGCGATCGCTATCGGGGCGAGCGGGAGCCCATCGACCCAATAGCGGGACACATTCCCGGCGCCGTAAATCGATTTTGGCAGGAAGTCACCGATGAGCGGGGCTATGGGCGATCGCCTGAGGTGCAGTGGCAGCGGTGGCAAGACCTGAAGCATGCTGAGGAGATTGTGGTGTACTGCGGGTCCGGCGTGACCGCCTGCGTCAATCTGCTGTCCCTAGAGCTGGCGGGCCTCGGGCCTGGCAAGCTCTATGGGGGAAGCTGGAGCGACTGGTGCTCGTACTTGTAGCGTTAGCCATCCGGTGCTGAACCGAAGAATCCTGGAGCGAAGCGGCGAGCCACCCCTGCCCAAAGGCTTTTGGCGATGGCTTTAACTCGCGAGCAAGAGTGCGCTAAGGTGTACGATCGATGCCATGACTGCCGAGAATAGCCCATGGAACTGACCCGATCTACGATTGTGCTATTGGCGATCGCTCTAGTACTGGGCGCTGCAGCGCTCCTGTTAGGGCGCAGCCCTCAGACCTCTGACGACGGCCCCCAGCCCTTGTTTAGCTTTGAGGAAGACGACGTTGAGGCTATAACCATCGATACGAGCGAACAAGCTCTTTCCTTTGAGCGGGGAGAAGACGGAGCCTGGCAAATGCTGGTGCCGCAAACAGGGCCAGCAAGCGAGGCGTCGGTAGTTTACCTACTGAATTTGCTGGTGACAGAGCAAAGCAACCGGCGGCTATCCATCACTGGGCCGGAGACCATAGACTTTGGGCTTGACGCTCCCTTAGCAGAAATTAACGTCACCCTGAGGGATGACCAGACTCACCAGCTTATCCTGGGGGACTACAATTTCAGCAATCAGCTTATCTACGCGCTGGTGGACCCACCAGATACCACTCAAGGAGCCGCTGAGGATGCGAACGATAGCGCTGAGCCTGAGCTAATGGCACACCTCGTCTCGACCAATTTTGACACCGCCGTGAGCCGCCCCCTAGAAGATTGGCTAGACGCTGCTGATGCAGCCCCATCTTCGCCTGAATCCCCAGAGCCTGAGGCCAGTCCAGCAGCCCCCTAATCCCCGTGGTTTAGCTTTGACCCGCCATGAACACCAGCCTGCCTGTCCCCCATCACTACCAGCCTCAGCGCGTCGCTGAAGTCTGGCGCGTGCCCTACCAAACGCGATCGCAGGAAGCCCTGGCTTGGCGCACCGAGCACAGCATCCCCGCTGCTCTAGAGGACGATCCGCGAATTGGGCTACTGCTGATTGATGTGCAGAATACCTTTTGCATCCCTGGATTTGAGCTGTTCGTCGGGGGACGCTCAGGAAACGGGGCAGTTGAGGATAACCAGCGGCTATGTGAGTTCATCTACCGAAATCTGGGGCAGATTACTCAGATCATGGCGACTATGGACACCCATACCGCCGCGCAAATTTTTCACTCGGTATTTTGGGTGAGTCCTGAAGGCGAGCACCCCGCCCCCATGACCGCCATTTCATTAGAAGACGTCGAGCAGGGCCGGTGGCGGGTCAACCCCGATGTTGCTGCAGCGTCTCCCCAAGGAGACGATTGGCTTCAGGCCTATGCTCTACACTACGCCCGCACGCTTGACGCCCACAGCAAGTACCCCCTGGTTATATGGCCTTACCATGCCATGCTGGGGGGCATCAGCCACGCTTTAGTTGCAGCTGTAGAAGAGGCTTGCCTGTTCCACAGCTTTGCCCGCAGCAGCCCCACCCACTTTGAGCAGAAGGGCAGTAACCCCCTCACCGAGAACTACTCGGCGCTGCAGCCTGAGGTACTCGCGGACCATACGGGTCAGGCGATCGCGTCCCCTAACGCCGATTTTTTAGACCGACTGCTGGGCTTCGACCGCTTGGTTGTGGCGGGGCAGGCCCAAAGCCACTGCGTTGCCTGGACTGTGGATGATTTGCTGTCAGCGCTGCAGGCCAAGGCTCCGGAAGCTATAGCGCGGATCTATTTGTTAGAGGACTGTACGTCGCCTGTCGTAGCACCAGGAGTAGACTTTACAGCTCACGCTGACAGCGCCTTTGAGCGATTTACGGCAGCGGGCATGCGCCGGGTGAAGTCTACAAATCCAATGGGTGAATGGCCAACGTGATGGTTTCTTAAGAGAGAAAAAAACTTTCCGAAAAATGCGCCCAGAGTTTGAAGTAACTCATACGGCCCTACGTAGATCTACGTGGACTTAAACCAAAACCACATTAGGGAAACTCCATTTCCCAACCTGGACAAGGTTTAGTCCAGCAGTATTTAGCTGTGGGTTAGCGATAGCTTAGGCGCCGCTCCTGTTATTATATTTTCATGGGAAATTTTAAGCCGATTATGGCCTATCTTTTTCTAAAGCAGCGCTTAACCCATACGCCTATCGGCTTAGCGCCCTCTCACTTGACGCCCTCTCAAAGGATTCAAGCGCCGGCACCGTTTCCCCTTCCAGCACCACTTAAATTTACAAGCCTGAGTATCACAGCTTCATGACCCAACAGCACTACCGTATCGTAGCCCTGCCAGGCAGAGGCATGGAGTCTGAAATTCTTGGGGCTAGCTTGAGGGTTCTGCAGGCGATTGCCGCCGCTGAGAAGTTTACCGTTACCGTTGATTATAGTGCTGATGACTCTGGTGCTGATGACCCTGGTGCTGATGGCTGCGGTGCAGGGGAAAATTGCTCAGAGGTGGCGGGATCAGGAAAAGGCAAGGCAGAGGTGTTTGAGGAAACCTTACAGCTTTGCAGGGAGTGCAGCGGCATTGTTTGCACCAGGCTAGAACCGGATATGCGGCGGGCCATCTGCCAGCACTTTGACCTTTTTGTCGACCTCTATTCAGCCCGGTCGTCTCCGCGCTCCACAGTGGCTTCTCCCCTCAAGCCAGATCGACTGTCCGGGGTCGATTTGCTCTTTGTGCGCGAGATGAGAAGCCGCACCACTTCAGGCAAATCTGGCCGAGGCGTAGATAATAAAGGAACTTTCGGCTTTCAAACCATTCGCCTTGAGGATGCCGAGGTTCGGCGTATCGCCAGACTAGCGCTGGAATCGGCCCGCGATCGCAGGCAGCATCTCACCATAGCCCACCAAGATCAGCTGCTGACCCGTCTTCCCTGGACAAGACTGATTCAGGCTGAAGCTGAGGCTTTTCCAATGGTGGCCTCAGAGCTGATCCACGTCGATTACTTGGCGATGCAAATTATGCTGCGGCCCCAGCACTTCGACGTGATATTGACGTGCCATCTGTTTGGCGGCATCACTAACAACCTGTCGCGGGCAATTGTGGGCTCTGACGAGCTGATTGGATGCGCTCACGTCGGTTCGGAGCAGTTTGGCCTGTATGAAATGCCCCATGGAGTCGAGGACGCCGCTGACCCCGGCACTGCCGTTTTAAGCCTATTGTCGAGTATGAGCCTGATGCTGATTCAATGGGGAGAGGGGCAGGCAGCCCAGCGGCTTAAATCAGCTCAATCACGCTTTTTGGTCCAGGCCCAGGCAACCTGCTCTCTAGATGAGCTCGTCACGGGTTTGACCCAGGCCATTGAGTCTACTCAATAAGAGTCTATTGACCAGTCGCGCCTTTTAGCGATCGCCCTCGGTTCGGCGCTCGCTCTCTTGCTTCAGCGCGGCCAATGTATCCTCCAGTACGTTGCGGTAAGTGTTGAAAAACAGCCCCCGCGTTGCGCTGCTGCCCTTTGGGTCAACTGTGACCTGATGGGTAATGAGCAGCTGATCACCCCCAGGAGAGGCGACGGTCTCCAGCCGCCAACTGCCCTGCAGCTCATCTAAATCGCCCTCCACTAAGCTGAAATTAATCTGTTGAGGGTAGCTTAGGGTTGAGGCAATAACGACGCGGCTACGGCGAGTGATGGGGAAAAAGCGCACCACATTCACTTGCTCAAATACGCGGCGATCGCCTGTGGATTCCAGCAGCCGACTGGCTTCAATATTAGGCAAAAACTGATCGAAGTTATCGTAATCCGTCAGGACTTGCCATGTTGTGGCGGCTGAAGCATTCACTAAGACGCGCCCGGTAAACTGGCCGTTTTGCCCTGTTACAGTGGCCTGACCTTCTTCAAGGGCCGATTGCTCTTGGGCCGTCAGTTGAGACAAAGCAGTGCTGGTTTGGCTGAGGGCGGGTACCGTGGCGGTAACCGCAATGGCGATCGCTGCTAGGCTTCCCAAGACAGCGTAAAATTTGCGATGGCGGAAGGACATGATATCTGGTGTTGAGCCTAAAGGGATTGCGGGCAAGACATGAGAGCCCGCGCTCAATTCTACGGTAGTCTTCTGCTCAAGGCGCCCAGAAGAGCCACATTTTTAACTGGAGCGCCTGAGATTGAACCCAAGCCAGACTGCAGTATGCCACCGGCTACAGTTTAGCTCGGTTGCAGTCTGGCTCGGCATATTTCTTCCCTGCGGACGTTCCAGAGACATGGCGAGGTGCCTAAAATCGATTCAGTCATCACGCGTTGGCTTGCCACATGCCATCGAAGGAGCAAACTTGACCATGAGAATAAGCGATCGCTGGCGTCGTATCCTACTGCCCATCTGCCTGAGCTTTGTGCTGTTGGTCACGGCCTGCAGCGCCAACGAGCCCTCACCCTATGCCCAGGTTCAAGAAGAGACCACCGGCAAAGGGGCCGAAGTAGCCGTGGATCAGTCCGCTACAAACGGCTCCTCGTTCAATCGATTTTTCCCGAAAGACGTGGCTGGATACAACGTCACCCCAACCCAAGAGAAGCGGGGCTTCGCAGAATACAAGGTAAGCCGGGACGGCGACACGGTAGCCATGCTGTCCATCAACGACATCACCAGTAACCCCTCCGCTGCAGACAAGTATCGCTCCAGCGACCTCGAAGTCGCGAACTACCCTGCCGTTGACCAAGGCAAAACCATCACTGGACTCCTCGTCAACAACCGCTACCAGGTCAAGGTGCTCTCCCGCGACCCGTCCTTCACCCGCGACGAGCGTATCTCCTGGCTACAAAAGTTTGATCTCAATGGGCTAGCTCAGCTCGAAGCAAGGCAGGGCACGCAGACGCAGGACCAGGCCCAGACACCATCAGTTCCCTCTAAGGCCCGGTTTAAGGCGAACCGCTCCAAGGAATTGCCCACCATGCGGGTCAAGCCTGGCCTGGACCTCCAGCCGGCGACTTAAGTCTGACCCTGGCATCCGTAACATCTAGCCTTTGCAATATCAGGAGTACGCTATGAGCAAGCCGATTTATGAAATCGTAGACGATCTGCCCAAGGGGGGACTCACCGTAACAGCGCTGAGGTCGCTAGACTTTCTCGTGCCGGGACAGTGGGACAATCTGGTGGGGTTTGATAACACCATCCGCGCGGTCACGGGCGAAACCGACGAAGCCTTCGTCCGCCAGATTGGGGAGCGGGCTGTGGCGCTGTTTAACGATAAGTCCCAGGGGTACCAACGGGCCCTGTGGCTTTACGAGACCGTGGATTCAGCGTCTGGAGTTCTCGGCGCTGCGGCCCTGGCCAATCGCGTGGGGCAAGATACCTTCTTAGGCTTTCTAAAGCGGTTTACTCCCAAGCCCGAAAAGGCTCAGAGCATTGACCTGTGCGTCAAGCTGGTGACGGAGCTGGTGGCCTTTTGCCAGATCAACGGCATCCCTGGGGACAGCATCGGTGAATTTGTCTCCTCACTCAAAGACTACAGCGGCGAATCGCTGATGCGGATGGCGGCACTGGTCAGCTTTGACGGGGTGATTCCCCTGGGGCCTACCTTTGCGGACCAGGCCCTCTCCACTCTGCAGGGCATCGGCCCGTCTGAGCTGGAGAAAAACCCTACCTTTAAGGGCGTCAAAGAGCTGATTCCAGGCCGCAGCAGCGCTGAGCAGCTCGATTTCGTCAAGCAGAGCTTTAACTCTACTGAGGGTTGGATGAAGCGCTTTGTGGCGGAGAAGAACGTCACCCAGCGGGGTCTGTTAGACCGGCTGAAGAACTTCATCGAGTTCACCGACGACAAGGTGGACTACGTGGGGGCGCTGCTGGACATGAACGTTAAGTACTACCGGCACACTGGGGTCCAGACCCTTACGCGCCGCCTGATTGAGCGGGCGATCGCCGAAATCTAGCCCCGCCCGGTAAACTCCGGTAGCGACACCAGCTCGATGCGATCGTCGTCTGTGGCCCGCTGCCGGTCCGCCGCCAGATTATAGCCCCAGTCCGCCAACAGCAGCCGCACCTGAGTCAGGTCCGGCTGCTGCGCCGTTTGCTGCAGGGCCTTCAGCCGGTCTTCGATGAACCACGTTGTCTTCGCCTGCTGCGCTGCAACCAGGTCTCTCAAGGTTTCATACTTGGGGCGCTTTACTTCCTTGCCAAAGATTTGGCCCTCGGGCATGGCGACGCCCGACTGGGCCAGAAGCTGCTTTACAAACCGCCCCTCTTTCGTGGTGATGATCGCGGTGTGGGTGTCGGACTGGAGCGATCGCCCCAGGAACTCTACCATGCCTGGGTAAAACCGATGCTGGGCCAGCCACCCCTCCAAATCCGCCTGGATCCACTCGTCCCGCACGCCGTCCACCGCCGCCGCTAGCGGCTGGGGCTCTAGCCCGTCTGCGGCAAGCTGCTGGCGGGCCACGGCGGGCCAGTCGGCCACGATGCGATCTTCGGCAGTGCCCAACAGGAGCGATCGCAGCAGCACGGGCATCTCCCAGCCGGTCTCAATCACCGGGCGCAGGGGATAAAAGCACTCGGCCAGCCCTGCAGGCGGCGTTTTGTCGGCGGGGAACCACACCCGGCAGTAGGCCCGCCAGGCGGTTTGAAAGTATTCCACCAGGCCGTCGCAGATGACGCCATCGAAGTCGAGGGCCAGCAGATCGGGGGCCAGCAGATCGGGGCTTGAAGCACTATTACTCGCGTTATTGCTCACGGTCAGGGTCGTCCTCATAGAAGCGGTAAAACAAATAGTCATCCATAAAGGGGTGTTCATCAGTGACGTGGTGGATAATGCAGCGCTCCACCAGCTGCTGACCAATGGCCACCGCCTGCTCTCGGGTGGTTTTTTGGGTATTCGCCATCCAGGTCACCGCCTCATTGCCCACGAAACAGCGTTCGTACAGCCGTAGGCGGTAGCGGCGATCGCGACG
>JBHJHJ010000057.1:0-17869 GCA_050330955.1 Elainellaceae cyanobacterium
TATCCAAGCTTTTTCTAGATGCGCTTAGCTTTCAAACTATTCTCTTGTCTAGGTCCAGTGGCCTCGGTTGAGTTCGCCGCAGCTCCCTCTCTCTCGACCGCTTAGACAATATAACGAAGATTTCGTGGAAGTGTCAACTAAAAATCTTGAGGATTTGCAAATTCCTTTGAATCGCTTGTTCTGAAAGAGCTTCGGCGATATTTCGCATTGTGAAGACACCTTTTTCTTAAGCAGATTTAGCGTCGGTGAGTGGACTCTAGGTCATTCATGTAGCGATCGCCACCCCACATACGCAACTATAGAGACGTAGCACCTCCAAGGGGTGAGTCATCGCTAAGATAGTTAGCGGATAGGCGACATAAGCACTGAGGAATGGCAGCGTGAATTTTCAATCGGTTATCGCGACGCTGAACGGCTTTTGGAGCGATCGCGGCTGCGTGATCGTCCAGCCCTACGACACCGAGAAAGGTGCTGGGACCAAAAGCCCCCACACCTTTTTACGCGCCATCGGCCCTGAGCCGTGGTCGGTGGCCTACGCTGAACCCTGCCGCCGCCCATCTGACGGTCGCTACGGCGAGAACCCCAACCGTGTGCAGCACTATTATCAGTATCAGGTGCTAATTAAGCCCTCTCCCGACAACGTTCAGGAGGTCTATCTGGACTCACTCAAGGCGCTGGGGATTAGGCCAGAGGACCACGACATTCGCTTTGTAGAAGACAACTGGGAAGACGCTGCTGTAGGTGCCTGGGGCGTGGGCTGGGAAGTCTGGCTCGACGGCATGGAGGTGACTCAGTTTACCTATTTTCAGCAGTGCGGCGGGCTGGACTGTCGCCCGGTGTCGATAGAGATTACCTATGGGCTAGAGCGCCTCACCATGTATTTGCAGGAGGTGGATTCTATCTTTGATATCCGCTGGAACGACGCCCTGACCTATGGCGATGTGTTTTTACAGGGGGAAATCGAGAACTCCACCTACAACTTTGAGGCCTCGGATGCCAAGGTGCTGTTTGACTTATTTGACACCTACGAGGGGGAGGCCAAGCGGTTAATGGAGAAAGCGCTGGTGCTGCCCAGCTACGATCAAGTGCTCAAGTGCTCCCATACGTTTAACCTGTTGGACGCTAGGGGCGTAATTTCGGTGACGGAGCGGACCCAATATATTCGCAAGATTCGTGGTCTGGCCCGGCAGGTGGCCCAGCTCTACCTGAAGCAGCGCGAGGCCCTGGGCTTTCCCCTACTCACCCAAGTCTCTTAACCTTTATTCCCTTTATCTCACTCTGCGATCGCCCTATGGCTCTTCGATTTTTGCGACGCTCAGCGCGATATCTCGTGCTGTTTTGGTCAACCCTTTCGCATCAGGCCATGCCGCTGCCCGCCATCGCTGGTCCCAGCATTCCAACCGTGAACTGGGCTGACACCGCGATCGCCTATCGAAACCACATCGGCGAAGACATTACCCTTTACTGTCCGGCTCACGGCTCCCCCGCCCCCACCTGGGGCACCGACCGCTATAGCAGCACCTCCTCCCTGTGCACCGCTGCCGTCCACGCGGGCCTGATTACCCTAGATGAGGGCGGCGCCATCGCCATCCGCGTTATGCCAGGTGAGGCGGTCACCGGCAGCGATCGCAACGAAATATCCACCCTCAGCCGCCCTGAGACCGCCGCCAGCTTCACCTTCACTAACCCCCGCGACTTTGTCACAGGTCAACTGCCCACCCCTTTTGGCAACCTGCCGCTGCATCCCATCACCTGGGCCACCACGGCTGCCCCAAGCTGGCGGCAGCCCTCCCCCATCGAAGCCTACTTCTGCCCCGTTGGCGCCGCCCAACCCGTTTGGGGCACCACCGTCTATAGCCAAGACTCTTCTCTGTGCACCGCCGCCGTCCACGCGGGCCTGATTGCTTTACGGGGTGGCCCTATTGTGGTGCAGCGGTTGCCCGGTCAGGGGTTTTACTCAGGCTCAACAATAAACCGAATTCGCTCGGGCGATCGCGTCGGAGGCAGCGGCAGCTTTCGATTCATAGAGGACGCCATTACTGAGGACGCTGTTACTACAGAGCAGCGGAGGCCGTAGCGAAACAGGCTACAGCAAGCGGGTCTTCTAGACGCCACCGTAGCGGGCGATCGCCTTTTTGTCCGGCTGTTCCTGATTTGTCAGCCAGGCCCACATCTGGTCACCGTAGGAAAAATGCCACCACTCCTGCTGATGGCGGCGAAAGCCAGCGCCTTCCATGGCGGTGTTGAGCGTCTGGCGGCGGTTGTGGAAGCGCGCATGGTTGGGGTTTGGTGTTGTATCTTTTGGCGTATCTTCGAGCGCAAAGTGGTTGGGGTGAGACCGGGGAGAAATCTCGTCGATAGGCGATCCCATGTCCAATGGCTGACCTGAGCTATCCGCTAAAGTCAAGTCCACCGCTGCTCCGGTGCTGTGGGGCGGTGGCGTTGTAGCGTCGCCTGTGGGCAGCGCCCAAAACTGGTATACCTGGCTCCATAACCTATTCTCCTCCTGGGGCGTTAGGGCGTCTTGGGTCAGGCCAAGGGCCTCCACCTGCTCAACAAAAGTGGCCTCCACCATAAACTTTTGGACGGCGACGGGGCGGTAGGCATCGAAGATGCACAGTTGCCAGTTCGGCTGCGTTTTTTTAAGCAATATTCGGGCCTGAACGAGTCGCTCTAAGACGCCTTGGCGAAGGAAGTAAGGAGAGTGGGCGCCGTAAGGGGCGCTGCGCTGAACGTAGGGGTGGGGCGAGAAGACGGCAAAGTCTTTAAGAGGAATGGGCACTAGAGGTTCACCGCACTCGTCAATGGGAACGCCGTAGTGGGGTTTAGCAGGGAACTGGGGCATTGGACCGTGAAGTCAGGTTGGTTTACCGCAGCCCATCCTACGCGATCGCACTGGAAGCTGCAGTATGGTTTGACGCGAATTGCTACGCTGACGCTAGCATAGTTGGCATAGCGCGATATTGGCATAGCACGATATTGGCATAGCGACATTTGCAAAAAAGGTAGTCACGTCAACATGGTTCTTTTCTCGACTTGGCGACGGCGCTGGCTTGGCAGCGCTTTAGTGCTGATGCTCTTGACTTTGGCCTGGCCCGCGCGAGCCGCAGAGCGAATTTTTCTTTACTTCAGCATCCTGGAGCGCTCCATCGATATCAGCAGCCTAGAGGCCTTTGCTGAAGATGGCACCGTTAACCGGCAGCTTAGCGGCTACTTTTCCCTTGCCGGCGTAGATGAAGCAGAGCATGCGGAGCTTCGGCGGGTGCTTCAAGAGCCCGCTCCCATTGAACCAGACTTGCTCTCACGCATCCTCTACACGAATATTGGCGAGGAGATTTTGCATAACTTCGGCAAACTACTGCGCACAGAGGCAGGAGTCAACGGTGAATACGCCCTTAGAGCAGCACTGCTGCTGGCAGTGGCTGAAGATGACCTGTCATTGCTCAACTTCCTGCGTCATCTTCCCCTAGATATGCGCGTCAATCTGCAGTCGGTCTTGGAGCTGACTCAGAGCGTCGGAGACGTGGCGGACGCCACCCGGTTTGCAATCGAAAAGCTAGAAGATCTTTCGGATGAGGAAGCCGGGAAAGACGTCGCGGTGGACTACGCAGGCCTGCCGCAGCTGGATCAAAGGGGTGACTATGGGGTGCGATCGCTGCGCTGGAGCCTAACGTCTGAGCGGCAGAATCTTCAGTCTGGCGAACCCTACCCACGCGAATTCTATGTGAATGTGGTTCATCCTGCGCAGTGGCGCCCCGGAAAAACTCCCGTGATCGTGCTCTCCCATGGACTGGCTTCTCGCCCCGAGTACTTTGCTGGTTTGGCGGCGCACATGGCCTCCTACGGCTACGTGGTGGCCATGCCCCAGCATCCTGGAAGTGACGTAAATTATCAAAATGATCTGATTAAAGGGCTGACCAATACCCTATTCGATTTAGGCGAATTTATCGATCGCCCCCAAGATATCTCTGCGGTAATCGATGAGCTTGAGCGGCGCAACGACAGCGAATTTGGCGGACGGCTGGACCTCGAGCACGTTGGGGTCGGTGGCCATTCCTTCGGAGGCTATACCGCCCTCGCCGTGGCTGGCGCAACCATCGACTTCAAGAATCTGGAGACCGAATGTGGCGATCGCTTTGGCTACCTCAACACGTCGCTGCTACTACAGTGCCAGGCGCGTGAGCTGCCCCGCCAGGCCTATACGTTTCGCGATGAGCGGGTGCAGTCGGTGCTCGTGATGAATCCGGTAAACAGCAGCATTTATGGCCGTGAAGGGCTGAGCCAAGTTCAAATTCCTGCTCTAGTCCTATCGGGAAGTCACGATCCAGCTACGCCTGCGGTGTTTGAGCAGTTTCGTACTTTTCCTTGGTTGGGGTCCCAAGAGCGATATTTGGGGCTAATTGAGGGACACGCCCACATTGATTTTTCAGTCATTGATCCGGGCATCACCGATACTATTAATTCAATCAATGGACTCACCCTAGCGGAGTCCGAAATCATAGAAACCTATTCCCAGGGATTCAGTCTGGCCTTTTTCGGTGTGCATGCGGCGCAGGATGAGGACTATCGTCGCTACTTGCAGGCGTCCTATTCCGATTTTTTGAGTCGGGAGCAGAGGTCTCCGCTACACCTCATTAGTGATGCGACGAATCCCGAGCTAGAGTCAGTGATTGAGGATTTCTTGGCTGATGGCCTGCTCGACTAGGGTCTGTTCTGTCAAAAGGGCGAAACTGCCTGAGCAGGAGAGAAGACATTCGGCATAGCGAATCTTCTCCCCACTTGACAGGATGACTACGCTGACTGCTTTTCCGCTTCTGCAGCCCGCGCTGCCTTCTGAGTTGAGTGCCCAGACGATCCATTAGTCGATCCATTCACAGAAGCTCCGCTAGAATCTGCGCCGTTAGACGCTGCCTTAGACCCATTAGAAGCGACTTCAGCCTCTGTAGACGCTGCCTTCGCGCCCTTAGCCGCAGTTTTCTTAGCTGTAGTTTTCTTAGCTGCAGTTTTCTTAGCCGCAGTTTTTTCATCAGCAGTTTTCTTAGCAGTAGCCTTCTTGGCCGTTGACTTCTTAGCGGTGGTTTTCTTTGCTGCAGACTTAGTCGATTTGCTGGATTGTGACGTTGATTTTGCTTTAGTCGATTTGCCCTTACCCTTAGTTGCTGCCTTCGCCGACAGCAGCTCAACCGCCTTCTCCAGCGTAATCGACTCGGCAGTCTCCCCCTCTGGCAGCGAGGCATTGGTCTTACCTTGCTTCACATATAGTCCATAGGGACCGTCGTACACGCCGATCATCTCACTGCCCTTGGGATGTTCTCCCAGCTCTCGTAACGGCGTCGCCGACTTGCGCCCGCGCCCGCGCTTAGGCTGGGCCAGCAGCTCAAGCGCTCGGCCCATATCGACCGTCAGCACGTCGTCCTCTTTCTTGAGAGATCGGTAGTCATTCTTACCGTCCACGGCCTTTTCATGGACCACGTAGGGACCAAAGCGTCCCAGCCCTGCCTTGACTTTAAGGCCTGTCTCTGGATGCTCTCCCAATAGACGGGGCAGCGACAGCAGTCCAACCGCCTTGTCGAGGGTGACATCGTTGATGGTCATTCCCTTGGGCAGCGAGGCTCGCTTGGGCTTTTTAGCCTTCTTGCCTGATTCAGCCGCTTCGTCTTCCTTCACCTCTTCGCCCAGCTGCACGTAGGGGCCATAGGGGCCGATGAGGACGTAGATAGGCTCGTCTGTCTTGGGGTGGATTCCCAACTGCTCGGGCCCCTCGGTTTTTTGCTTCAGCAGCAGCTGAATCTGCTCGTCGGTTAGGTCAGAGGGGGTAAGGTCGTGGGGAATGGAGGCTTTAACTGGCCCGTCTTCCCCATCCGCCTCGATGTAGGCCCCGTAGCGCCCAATGCGTACTTTGACGTCTAGCCCGTCTAGGTTGACGGTGCGCGCTTCGTCTGGGAGAATCTGGTCCTCCCGTTGCTTAACGAGGGTGTCGAGGCCGCTTTGGCCCGAATAGAACTCCTTCAGATAAGGCAGCCAATTGGTCTCTCCCGTAGAGATATCGTCTAGGGTCTGCTCCATGCGGGCCGTAAACCTAGGATCCACAAGGTCAGGAAAGTGCTGCTCTAGCAGCGTCGTAACGGCAAAGGCCGTAAAGGTGGGTACTAGGGCATTTTTAATCATCTGGGCATAGCCCCGATCGATGATGGTGCCAATGATGGTGGCGTAGGTGCTGGGCCGACCGATGCCCTCACTTTCCAGCATTTTCACCAGAGAGGCCTCAGTGTAGCGGGCTGGGGGCTGAGTCTCATGTCCCACCGCTTCGAGGGTGCTGCAATCGGGGCGATCGCCCTCACGCAGGGCGGGCAGCACTACCTCCTGGTTCTCAATGGCGGCGTTGGGGTCGTCTGAGCCCTCCACATAGGCGCGGAAAAAGCCAGGGAAGTCGATGCGCTTGCCCGAAGCGCGGAAGGTAGCGTTGTCCACCTGGAGCTGGACCGTGATGTTCGTCTGGCGAGCCTCGGCCATCTGGGTGGCGACGGTGCGCTTCCAAATCAGGTCGTAGAGCCGCAGGTCTCGGCCCGAGAGCCCGGTTTCCTGCGGAGTGCGGAAGCTGCCGCCGGCAGGGCGGATGGCCTCGTGGGCTTCCTGGGCGCCCTTGCTTTTAGTGGAGTATTGGCGCGGGGACAGGCTGAGGTAGTCTTCCCCGTACATGTTTTGTACGCAGCTACGGGCGGCGGCGATCGCCTGCTGGGATAGGTGCACCGAGTCGGTCCGCATGTAGGTGATGAAGCCGCGCTCGTAGAGGCCCTGGGCCGTGCGCATGGTGTCGCGGGCCGAGAGGCTGAGCTTGCGGTTGGACTCCTGCTGCAGTGTCGATGTGGTGAAGGGGGGGGAGGGCCTGCGGGTGGCAGCGCGCTCTTCTAGGCTAGAGACAGTCCAGGCCTGAGACTGCAGCCGCTCTTGAAGCGATCGCGCCTGTTCTTCATTGAGGAGCAGCACATTGCGACCTGCCGTAACCTGTCCAGTGGATTCGTCAAAGTCGCTGCCTGTGGCCAGTCGGGTGCCGTCTAGGGCCACCAGCTTAGCGTCAAAGGGCGTGTCGTCTTTGGTGAGTTCTGCCTTCAAATCCCAGTAGGAGCCCTGGCGAAAGGCGCGGCGCTCCCGCTCTCGCCGGACCAGCAGCCGCACAGCCACCGACTGCACCCGACCTGCCGACAGCCCCCAGGCAATCTTCTTCCACAGCAGTGGGGAAAGCCGGTAGCCCACCAGCCGGTCTAGAATTCGGCGAGTTTCCTGGGCATGTACCAGCTGCTCATCCACATCGCGGCAGTTTTCCAGCGCCGCCTGAATAGCAGTTTCAGTGATTTCGTGGAACACCATGCGCTTGATGGGCACTTTGGGCTCCAACACCTGCATCAGGTGCCAGCTAATGCTCTCCCCTTCCCGGTCTTCGTCCGTCGCCAGCACCAGCTCATCCGCATTTTTGAGCGCTGCCTTCAGCTCCTTAACCACCTTCTTTTTATCCTTCGGCACCACGTAAAGCGGCTCAAAGTCAGACTCCACGTTGACGCCCAGCTTTGCCCAGTCCTCGGACTTGACTGAGGCCGGAATTTCGGTGGCGGACTGGGGCAGATCGCGCACATGACCCATGGACGCTTCCACCTGATAGCCAGCCGGTAAGTAATTTCGAATTGTTTTTGCCTTTGTCGGAGATTCAACAATAACCAGGGTTGACATGGGCTTTTACTTAAAAACGAATCTAAAGCGTGGGCTGATATAGGGGCTAGTTTAGCGCGGAGGTTGGGCGTGAGGCGGCTTGGGCCACCTATCCGGGGCTTGGGCTCAGGGGCGTTGAGTTTGTATCAACCATAGTGGCCCAATTTGTGGGGTATACCTACAGGCTATAGTCAGATTAACGGTATCGACGATATGCCCATCATGATTCCGTTATATATCTTTGTCGAAATTGCGCCAATAGTGTTGCGCTAGCAGAGCCCTTCTGCGATCGCCCCTTATGTCGCCGACAGATCTTCATGATTGCGAATGCTGATTACGAATGCTGATTGTGAATATGGGGAGCAAACCGAGCAAAGTTATGCCTTTCCGTGCCAGAATCCAGGAAGCACACGCGGTATGATTGCTCTGTGACAGCGCTTTATCGCAGCTTAGCGTAACCAGCAGCCCTGTTGATTGTTCAAGACTATAACCACAGCGCCGATTCAGTATATGGATATTGCTAATTTATCGAGCCAACTCAATGCCGGAGCGATCCTGCCAGAAGGGATTGTGATTTTGACCTTGCTCATTGTACTGGTGGGTGACTTGGTCGCGGGGCGAACGGCTTCAGCCCGCTGGACGCCCTATGTCGCGGTTGCTGGGCTGGTGGGGACCTTGATTCCGCTCTATTGGCAGTGGAACAGTGGCGCAACTTCCGCCTTTTTGGGAGCTTACACCTCGGATCCGCTCAGCGTCGTCTTCAGGGGCATTATCGCCCTGTCCACTGCGCTCACCATTCTGATTTCGGTGCGCTATGTCCAGCGGTCCGGCACCCCCCTAGCCGAATTCATCGTAATTCTGCTGACGGCCACCATCGGCGGCATGTTTCTTTCAGGGGCGACGGAGCTGGTGATGATCTTTGTCTCACTGGAAACCCTGAGTATTTCCTCCTACTTGCTGACGGGGTACATGAAGCGTGACCCCCGCTCCAACGAGGCGGCCCTCAAATATCTGCTGATTGGCGCGGCTAGCTCTGCCATTTTCCTCTACGGTTCATCTCTGCTCTACGGCCTCTCCGGCGGCGAGACCCGGCTGGCGGCGATCGCCACCCAGCTTACCAACAGCGACGATTTAGGGCTGCTGATTGCCCTGGTGTTTGTGATTGCGGGCATCGCCTTTAAGATCGCCGCCGTCCCCTTTCACCAGTGGACACCGGACGTTTATGAGGGCTCTCCCACCCCCATCGTGGCCTTCTTGTCCGTCGGCTCTAAAACTGCGGGCTTTGCCCTAGCCGTGCGGCTGCTGGTCACCGCCTTCCCTTTGATCTCCGACCAGTGGCAGTTTGTGCTCACGGCTCTGGCGGCGCTGAGCATGGTGCTGGGTAATGTGGTGGCCCTGGCCCAAACCAGCATGAAGCGGCTGCTGGCCTACTCTTCTATTGGTCAGGCGGGCTTCGTGATGATTGGTCTGGTGGTGGGTACCGAAGCCGGCTACGCCAGCATGGTGTTCTACCTGTTGGTGTACCTGCTGATGAACCTAGGGGGCTTCGCCTGCATCATCCTGTTTACCCTGCGCACGGGCACAGACGAGATCACTGAGTACAGCGGTCTATATCAAAAGGACCCGCTGCTCACGCTGGCTCTGAGCATCTGCCTGCTGTCTTTGGGCGGAATTCCGCCGTTGGCTGGGTTCTTCGGCAAAATCTACCTGTTTTGGGCCGGCTGGCAGGCTGACGCCTACGGTCTGGTGCTGCTGGGCCTTGTCACCAGCGTCGTCTCCATCTACTACTACATCCGCGTGGTGAAGATGATGGTGGTTAAAGAGCCCCACGAGATGTCGGACGCCGTTAAAAATTACCCCGAGGTGCGCTGGAATCTGCCGGGAATGCGCCCCATTCAGGTGGCAATTGTGATTACCTTAGTGGGCACCTCCCTCGCCGGTATCCTCTCTAACCCGCTGTTTGCGATCGCTAACGGTTCTATCACCCGCACGCCCCTGTTTGAGGCAACCCTTAACGCACCCGCGGCGGTGGCCCTACCCGAGGCAGCTCTACCTGAAACCTCAGAAGCAGCGCTGTAAAACTGTTAAGACGTAGGCGGCTGGATGGATAGGGGAGCTTCCGCAGCGGTAATTGCCTCTCGCACCATTGCCGCCGCCGCTGGCGGAACCGAAATGGTGTCAATGCCCCAGTCGATCAGCGACGCAATCAGGTGGGGGTGCTGACTCGGCAGGTCGCCGCAGATGGCGCTCGGAATGCCCAGCGCTCCCGCCTGCTCAATCATCTGTTGAATCGCCCGCAGGAGGGCCGGATGGGCCTGGAACCGACTGCTTAGCTCGGGCTGGCTGCGATCGGCGGCAAATAGGAGCTGGGTCAGATCGTTACTGCCGATGGCAATTCCCTCAACGCCAGCCTGGACATAGTCCGATAGGAGCAGCAGCGCCGACGGCACCTCCGCCATAATCCACAGCTGAAAACTCTCCACCTGGTTCAGTGTAGTCCTGTGAACCACTTGCTGGGCCACCGTGAACTCTTCTACAGAACGGACGAAGGGCAGCACAAGGCGTAAATTGGAGTATCCCGCCTGCTGAACCTGCTTCAGGGCATCGAGTTCGGCTTCAAACAAATCGAGTTGATGGCCGTAGCTATAGGTGCCGTGGTTGCCTAAAACGGGGTTTCGCTCATAGACCCGGGGACTGCCCTCCAGGTGGGAAAACTCGTCAGAGCGTAGATCCAGGGTGCGGTAGTGCACGGGGTCTGGAAACACCGCTGCCGCCAGCTGACTGACCTTGGCGGCGATGCGGGCAATGAGCTGGGGCCGATTTCCAGAGGCCAGCCAGTGAAGCGGGTGCCGTCGCTCAAGCAGGGGCAGCAGCAGCAGCTCCGAGCGCAGCAGCCCAATACCGTCGATGGGGGTATTGGTCACGGGGTAGAGCTGAGCAAGGCTGCTGAGGTTGAGCATTAATTTAGTTCGCTGCGCCTTCGGCGTGAGAGAAAGGCTGCAGAAGCTGCCGATGGGCCGAATGCGGTATTCCCGCGAGCTGAGAGATTTTGGCTCAAACGGGGACTTTCGGGCCAAATCCATCAGGGCTTGCCGATGCTTTGGCGTGCCTGACTCAGAAGAGCGGGCGGCAGAAGTCGCGTCTGAGGAAGATGCACTGGAAGACAGCGGCGTAATGCTGCCGCGATCGCCATCAAGCAGTACCCTATCCCCGTTTTGCAGTAGACGGGTCGCCCCAGACGCGCCGACCACTGCAGGAATGCCTAGCTCTCGGGTCAAAATAGCGGCATGGCTGGTCATGCTCCCCTGGTCGGTGATGACGCCAATAGCCTGTTGAATCACAGGCATCCAGTCTGGGGTCATGTCTTCCGCGAGCAAAATGGCCTTGGGCGGTATCCAGTCTTCAGGGGAAGTCACGTGGTAGACAGGCCCCTGTACCCTGCCGGGGGAAGCCCCCAAACCAACGAGGTCAGCAGAGCGGGGAATATGGGATGCTGCAAGCTGAGGCCCTATAGGCAGCGCGGCCTTGTACGTTGCGCTACGGGGTTCACTGCCGTGGGCCGGGCGGGCTGCTGGTGCCTGCGTAAACTGGGTAATATACACGGCGTCGCCGCGATCGCCGCAGAGGAGCCACTCTAGCTTGAGCCGGGGCGAGCCGCCTTGGGCGGAATCGCCCTTCGTCATAGTCTCCTCGTAGCCCGCAATGGCTTTCCCCAGGGCCACAAGCCGCTGCTGCTGGTCCGCACCGAGGACGGTCCCCGCTGCGGCGCGGTGCTGCAGCAGCGAGGATGGCATGTGGGTTAGCAGCCCTGAAGGACGCTCTGCCTCTGCTGTAGGCGATTTTGCGGGCTCAAACCAGTAGGCATAGGCTTGCTGAGCCGCGGTTTCCTCTGTCTGGCCCGTATTGAAGTCTAAGCGGTATTGCTCCGGCAGTGCCTCGCCTAGAGTCAGGGCATAGCCTAAGCCCTGTACGCTTTTAATCGTCAGCACGCCGCCTTCGATTTCCAGATCCCCTGAGGCAGCAGCGGGCAACAGCGGCTGAATCATAACGGCCAGCTTCACCCGGTCGAGAGAAATGCCCCGACGCTGCCAGTAGAACAGGCTGCTGGCCTGAAACAGCTGTGCCCATACTGCTTTAATGCCGTCAGCAACCGCCTCCAAATCAGCATGAATAAGCCGCGACTGGAACAGCCCCTCTGGGAGCGGCGGCTCTGTCTCCACCACATCTATAGAAGGCCGGAGTATAAGTGCGGCGGAGTGCAGCGCAGCGATATGCTTTGCCAGGCGCGATCGCCATTCTTGAGGGAGTGGCTGCGATCGCACTGCCATTTGTAGCTGCTGCGCAACGGATTGGAGCTGGTAAGAATCACCGCTTTTGACCCGCAGTGCAGCAGCGGGCAGCCCCAAAGCTAGCGGTTCTCCCCAGTCGATGTAAGCTAAAAACTGCTGCCACATCGGCACGGTCACGACAAATCCCGGCACGCATGGATGGCCCTGCTGCTGTAGGGTCGCAAGACACGCTGCTTTTCGACCCACAACTTGTGGATCTTCAGCCTGTAAATTGTCAAGGAAATGAAAGGGAATCATATTTGCTTGACGCTGTGCTGAGAGCAAACTGACTCAGGTCCGCTCAATCTCTCTCAGAATATGGCACTCGGTACGGTTAGGGCGGTTCGATTGAAGAAGCTCAAGAAAAATTAAACCTGATTAGAGCCGCTACGTTAGTCTTAGGAGTGAGCTTTGAGGGAGACGGGACAGGACTTTAGCTTGCACCGCCAGTGTGGTAGCGCAGGTTTCGGTAGGATTACGATCGCCGCAAGATTGCGATCGCCATAGGGAAACACTTCACGTGGCTCCACTCTGACACAGATGACACAGATTAGGTCGCTGGCACCTCCCATCCAAAGTGATAGAACCTCCCATCCAAAGTGATAGATTAAAGGACCGACTTTCAGCCGGATCAGGCAGCCATTCATCGCTTTATTCTATTCGTTCCCTCACGGACCCTCGCCACAACAATGCTTCAGGCCAGCGACCCAGCAGCACAGCCGCACGACCTACAAGTTTCATCGATTGATGCCATCTCTCCCCCCTTCCAACTTCCCGACCCAGAAGATGACAGCATCTCAGACGTCGAATTTCAGCAGCAGGTGACCGTGGCGTGGCAAATTTGCCATCGGTTTGACCTGCAGACCGATATTTGGCGGGGCCGCATTCTGACCACCGTGCGCGATCGCGAGAGCCGCCGAGGCGACGGTCGGGGCAGCGGATTTTTAAACTGGCTCAAGGACCATGAGATCAGCAAATCGCAGGCCTACCGGCTGATTGAGCTGGCCGACAGTGCCGACGCGGTGTTTGAGGAGGGCTGGCTTCAGCCCGAGGACGTCAACCAGTTCAGCAAGCAGGCCTTTTTAGAAACCACCCAGGCCGCGCCGGAAGTGCGGCAGCTGGTGAGTGAGGCAGCGCAGCGGGGTGATCGCATCACGCGGCAGGGGGTGCGCCAGCTCTCAGACGACTGGAGCGCCATGACCTCGGAACTGGTGCCCGACACGGTGCGGCAGAAAGTGGCTAGCGACGTCATTCCCACCCGCTATGTCGGCCCCCTGGTAAAAGAGCTGGAAAAGCTGCCCCAGACCCATCAAGCCTCACTACAAGAGGAATTAGAGGAGAACCCCGACCTGGACACGCTGAAGCAGGTGACGGCAGACGCCCGCGCCCTAGCCAAATACCTGGCCGCGGCTGAGCAGGTGCAGGCGATTCGGGAGACGGTGGATATGGAGGCGGCCCTAGACGAAGCCCTGCGGGTGGGGTGCCTGACGGCGGCGGCGGACATGGTGCAGCAGTCGGGGCAGCTTGAGCAGGCGATCGCCCGGGTCTACACCACCTGGAAGCGGGTGGTTCAGCTTTCGGAGCGGGTCTATGTGGACAGCGGTGCAAGCACGCCCCATTTGCGATCGCTGCTGGCCCACTTGGAGCCACTGACGGGGGAGACGGTGGAGATTCAGATGGGGGAGCCGGACAGCGGCTTTTTCCGGCAGATTCGCCTCACCATCGACGATGAGACCTAGATCAGGTTTACGCCTTTCACCCACCTGTAGCCTGAAGCGGGTGATCGGGACAATCAATCTGCAAGTGTTTATCGCCAAAGGGCGCATCCACAAAAGCGCAGTGGTGCGGATAATCAGGGTTTGGATAAACGTTGGGACGAAAATACGGACAGGTCACGCACATCCGAGCCACGGTGATGTTTCCTTGGTCCTGAAGCTTGAGGATAATTTTAATTAGACCCTGCAGGAACACGACCTGCTCGTCGGGGGAGAGTTCGTCAACTGCGGTTTTCAAAAAGTCTGCCCAGCCCATGGCTTGCGCAGCCTGCTGCTGACCTGCCGGTGTAAGGGTGATGGCGATCGCCCGTCGGTCGTCCTCGGCCTTTTTCTTTTGGACCAGCGCTTTCTCTACGAGGGTTGTGACTGCATCACTCGCAGTTGCTGCCGTAACGCCTAATGCTTTGGCCACCGCCGACAGCCGCATTCCCGAGGCGTCATGGGTGCTCAGCAGCGCCAAAATCTGCCCTTGCGTCGGAGAGAGCCCTGCCGTGCCGGCATCTTGCCAAGACTGACTCTTGAGTGCCAGGCTCACTTTACTGAGCCCGGCGGTCACCCGCTGCGTAATATCGTTGTCGGCACTGTCGAATGGGTTTTGCTGCACGGTGCGCTACTGCCTGACGGTCGCTGTAAACCACAATCCCAGTCTAGTGCAGAGTCTTTGGCACCGGACCGGGATGGAATAAGGCTAATATCACCTGGTGAGCAGCGATCGCAAAAGAGGATTACACCGTCTCACTCAACATGATTTGAGTTACTGCTTGATAAGCCTCTGCCCAGGCGTTGTGAACCGTAGGCGTCCAGTCTTTACCCAGTAATTCCTCAAACGTTCCTACGACTGCTGAACGCGATAGGGCAGGCTCAAATCACCAGAACCGACGCTATAAACCTTGTAGACACCGAGCATAGGGCGATCGCTATCGGAGGTGTTGACCTCCATGTAGGCGACTACACCGTCAAAGTTGAAGTCGGTGACCTGATTGACCCGCTGAGCCGGAACTAAAACCCGTAGTGCAGTCTGGTCAGTTACAACGGCAAAGCCGGGAGAGTCCAGGTATAGGGGCATGCCCGGGTTGGTGGGCGGCAGCGCCACGCTGCGGTCTCCTTCAGAAAACGCTTGAACGGCCAAGCCGCCAGAAACCCGCTCGTCTGGACCTAGAAGCACCCAGTGGGTGTGCCAAATCACGCCGTCATTAGCGTAATCGCGATCGCCGTTTTCATCCCACAGAGGCGTGTCGTCAAAGTCAGGATGAGAGGTGACGGCCAGGGCAACGATGCCTTCTCTGGAATCAAAGCCCACATCTTCGGACTTCAAAGTTGTGGGGAAGACGTAGCCAAGCACAGGGGCACCGTCCAGTTGACCAGCGGGCTGAGGTAGGGTCGCCCCCACTGCATCGCCAAGCTGCTGCTCGAACACCAGCAGATTTAAATCGGTTAGATAACGGACGTTGACCGACTGAATTTCGAGGGCCGGTGCTTGGGTGAGGGGGCTGACAGTGTGGGCGGGCTGGGCCTGCGCCGACGTTTCAAGGTTGGATAGGCCACCAATCAGCAGGCAGGTGCAGAACACACCGACAAACCAGCGGAAGAGAGAACGAGACATTATTCAGAACTCCTAAGCATAGGACTCCTAAATAATGTCATGCGGGCTTGGCTGTGTCAACAGGACGGTTTTGACTTAAGGGAGTGCATTCTGTCGTGCACCGATTGCACGACATTCTCACAAACTGTTCTCCGCAAACTTTCCTAAGACTGCGGCGTCCCTAAGTGAGCCGTAAACGGCGCTAGAGGGTTGATTGAGCTCCATTTTCCAAAGTGAGCAGCATCTAACCCGCCGCGCCGTTGTGGTTTAACCCTAGGAATGAAGCTTAGTGTTTTAGTAGAAGAATTGCTGGCAAAGCTGTTCGTCTCTTTCAGGTGCTTGCCCTTCGCGCTGCCAGCGCCTCAACAAATGCGCTATGCTCCCGAGACTCAATTCCGCTTTGCACCACGGCCATCACCTGAGACATATCCCCAATCAGCAGAGCCTCAGGGGCGAGCCACAGCCCCGGAAACGCCTGACTGCACAGAACCCCATCCGAATTAAGGGCAAGAAGCTGATAGCTGCCTTCCACGAGCTGGAACCAATCCAGCTTGTTTTCAAAGGATTGCCAGATAATATACTCCAGCACCCCATTACGTCGGTATGCCTGCTTCTTGGTGCTTGTATCGATCGCAGCGCTGCTAGCCGCCACCTCAACCACAAGTTCAGGGGCGCCTTCAAGATAGTCGTCGTCGCTGAGACGAGACTGGCCGCCTGAAGCTTCATCAATTAGAAGTACGATGTCGGGCTGGGGTTCGTTGTCAAAATCAAGCCGTACCGTTGGGGCGTCGCCGAGTTCGGTTCCGGGAGTGGCTAGCCAGTAATCGGTGAGCCAGGCCATCAGCAGCGCATGGGGACGACCGTGGCTTCTAAATCGCAGCGCAGCAGGCACGTAGACGACTCCTTCAATCAGTTCGGCCTTTTTGAGCTTTGGTCTGGCCTGACAGCGTCGCTCGAATTCAGCGCGAGTGAGGCGATCGCCGCTGTGTAAAGGCGGCAACTGCCCCGAGACCGACTGCGAATGGGGCGTAGACGGGAAACCCGTCTCGGAGGGCGATCGCTCTCGAACCATGGGAATGGAGACACCTAAAACTGTCTAACAACCAGCATATCAAACCCGTTTCGTGCTCAGTTGCCCAATCGCAGTGCCACAGGTAAGGCTGGATTCGCGCAAACTGTTCACTGCAAACTTCTCTAGGGCGTTGGCATCGCTAAGGTTGATACGCTCACTCAGCAGTATCTAGACCCCATGGCAACGACAGTCCCAGTGACGGTGCTGACCGGCTACCTCGGCGCAGGCAAGACTACCCTGCTCAACCGCATCCTCACCTACGAGCACGGCAAAAAGGTGGCGGTGATCGTCAACGAATTTGGCGAAGTGGGCATCGACAACCAGCTCGTCATCGACGCCGACGAAGAAATCTTTGAGATGAACAACGGCTGCATTTGCTGTACTGTGCGGGGCGACCTGATTCGCATCATCGGCAACCTGATGCAGCGGCGGGACCAGTTTGACCATCTGGTGATTGAAACCACGGGCCTTGCAGACCCTGCTCCGGTCATCCAAACCTTCTTTGTCGATGAAGACATCCAGTCCCAACTGGCCCTAGACGCCGTCATTACCGTCGTCGACGCCAAGCACATCCACCAGCACTGGGACAGCGACGAGGCCCAAGAGCAGATCGCCTTTGCCGATGTCATCCTGCTGAACAAAATCGACTTGGTGTCTGAAGAAGATCTCGCGGAGCTTGAGCGGCGCATCCTCGACATGAACGCCATGGTAAAAATCTACCGCACTCAGAACTCGGCGCTGCCCATCGAGTCAATCTTGGGGGTCAAAGCCTTTGACCTAGACCGAGCCCTAGAGGTGGACCCAGAGTTCCTCAACGAAGACGCCCACGAGCACGATGAGTCGGTGTACTCCTTCGCCATTGTGGAAGAGCAGCCCCTAGACGGCGATAAGCTAAGCCAGTGGGTCAGTACCCTGCTGGAGACCAAAGGCCCCGACATCTTCCGCACCAAGGGGATTCTGAATCTGGTAGGGGAACCTAACCGCTACGTCTTCCAAGGCGTCCACATGATTTTTGACGGTCGGAGCGATCGCCCCTGGAAGCCGGACGAAGCCCGCCGCAGCGAAATGGTGTTCATTGGCCGTAACCTGGACGAGGCGGAGCTGCGCAGCGGATTTCGCACCTGTCTGGCGTGAAGACGGGGCAGCTAAAGTTCACTGAGCGCTGGCGCGATCGCCTCAGCGACTACGTGACGGCGATCGCTTGGTCGAAGGATGGGCATCATCTGGCCGCTGCTTCTGCTGCTGGGGACGTGGTGCTGTTTGATTTCAGCGATCGCGTTGTCCCCAGTCGCGCTGTCCCCAATCGCGTTGTCTTGCAGTCGGCACAGGGCAAGGCCGTGAATGCTTTGGGCTTTTCTGCAGACGGTCAATACCTCGCCGCAGGCGGACAGTCTGGGGATGTGATGGC
>JBHJHJ010000058.1:0-6261 GCA_050330955.1 Elainellaceae cyanobacterium
GATCGACAGCCTGAATCTCTTCACCGAGGCGGCTGAAGTCAGCCGATAAAATTGACGGAGCCACAACAACGGGCTTAGTAGACTGGGTCATAGCGCAATGGGTCCTCTATTGTCCTGCATCATAAGATTATTTTAACAAAGTGCGGTTTTATTGCGATTTGTAATGAAGATAACTTAAACAAAATCTACAGCGATCCCCTGGCGCTAGTGAATTGGCGCTAGTGAAGAGGGGGGGGTAGGCCAAGCCTGGTAGGTGTTTAGCGTCCTGGAAGCCCCCATCCCTAGCCCTTCCCCCTTCGCGCAGCGTGACCGAAGGTCGCATTGCTGAGGGAAGGGAACCGGACTCCCCTCTCCTAGAATTGGGAGAGGGGCCGGGGGTGAGGGCCTTCGATATGCTAAACAGACACCAAGCCTGCCTCTCCCCCGTAAATCATTCGAGAGTGCTATCTCTTTCGTGCTCGCCGCCCCGCTGAAATAATCGCTACGCTGTAGTAGATAGCTTTGCTGAATTTAGAAGCACTACAGCGCAATGACCACTCGACGACATTTCTTGCTGGCGGCAACGGGATTAGCTGGAAGCGTTGCCTGTGGGCGGCAGGCGGCAGCGCCTGTGGCTCAAAGCGGCGCGACTCAAGCTAACGCTGATGCCACGGCTGAACTGGTGGCCACTAGCACGGTGGAAGCGTCACCTCCCGCCGCCATGGTGGAGCGATCGCTCGGAGGTACGGGGCTCACGCTGCCGGTGCTGGGGCTGGGGGGCTCGGCCTCTCCCCTATCGAGACCGGGGGCGGAAGCAGAGGCGATCGCCATCATTGAGCGAGCGCTGGCGCTGGGGGTGCGCTACTTTGACACCGCCGCCAACTACGGCCCCAGTGAAGAGCGCCTGGGTCAAGTCTTACCCGCCCACCGCGCAGATGTGGTCATCGGCAGCAAAACCTCAGCCCGGGACCGCGATCGCGCCTGGCGGCAGCTTGAGCAGTCCCTGACCCGGCTGCAGACCGACTATTTAGACGTATGGCAGTTCCACGCCCTCACCCACGACTGGGACATTGACACAATCCTGGGGCAGGGCGGCGCCATTGAGGCGGCCCAGGAAGCCCAGGAGCAGGGCCTTGTGAAGCATTTGGGGATTACGGGACACCACAACCCCGGCATTATTACCAAGGCGATCGCCCGCTATCCCTTCGACACGGCGCTAATTCCGGTGAACGCCGCCGACAAACACACGCCAGAGCCGTTCATCACTAATGTGCTGCCGACGGCCCAGGAAAAGGGAGTTGGGGTGATTGCGATGAAGGTGCCCGCCTATGGTCGCTTGTTTAAGGATGGGACTTTGAGCGGCATGGATGAGGCCATGGGCTATGCCCTGTCGCAGCTGGGGGTGGGCCTCTGCGTCATTGCGGCGGATACGCTGGCTCAGCTTGAGGAGAATGCTCAGGCGGCGCAGCGGTTTGAGCCAATGGCTGAAGATGCGCTGGTGGCGATCGAGTCGCGTACTGCGGGGGTCTGGCAGGACAGCAGCTTTTTCCGCAAGTGGGGCTAGCGCATTTAAGCAGAAAACTAAACTCCCCAGGCAGGATTCGAACCTGCGACCAATCGATTAACAGTCGACCGCTCTACCACTGAGCTACTGAGGAACGCGTATACCAATATAGCGACATTTAGCGCGGTTTGACAAGGCGTTGCGGAAATTGACTGCGGAGGCACGGAGATTTGCTAGGATGCCGCCTTCCTGACCCAAGCCGCCAAGGTTTTAGGACAGGACATAGACGAGCCGCGGCAGGCGATTCCTCTCAAACTGACGATGACGAGGCTTAAAGTTTCGCCTGCGACACATTTTGACCGATGCGCGAGCAAAATAGACTCACCGACGAGCAAAAAAGCGTCGCGGGCGAGTGGCTGAGCGTCATGGGTGAGTGAAAAAGTGTCGCGGCTGAGTCTTGGGGCCTCATCCATGAGACAAAATCATTGGGCGGTGAGTGGTTGGATGCCGTGGCTGACTGAAAAAGCGTCGCGGCTGATATATGAGGTCTCATCGATGGGTAAAAAAGTGTCGCGGACGAGACTCCAAGCCTTTTGGGTGGGCCACAGCCCCACAGGAATAAATTCTTGACATTGAACCATGGGCCAACTGCGATCGCAGTTGGCACCCCTAAATATCAAACCTCGTCAAAATCTACTTCCCCGATAATCCGTAGCGCATCTGCGATAGCCGCTGCAGCGCCACCGGGTCCAGCGAACCAGAAAGCCGCCCGGACGATCGCGGCTTAGATTTCTTTCGCCGCCGCACCTGCTGCTGCTGCGCTGCCACATCCGACAGCAGCCGCTGGGACGATAGCCACTCTGCGCCGTAGCCCACTACCATCAGCCGCTGGGCCCGGTCTGACGTAGCCACAATCAGCCGATGCTCAAACTTACGGACATCGTAGCGGAAGTCGGCGCACAGCTTTTCAATGTAGGTATCTGCCGTCTGACCTAGCGGCGTGTAGTGAATCTGCAGACTGTCAGTCAGCTTGTCCACGGTTGCCGGGCCACGGGTGCCATAGGCGTCAAACACGAGCCAGATGCAGTAGTCGTGCAACGGGCCATAGCCAATCAGCGACTCCGTCAGGCGGTGACGGGCCTCCTCCAAACCATCGCGATCGCGCACCTGACTGAGCGTAGGGCAGGCACCAACGACGTTGTAGCCATCCACGACGAGGATAGCGCTGAATTTATGGGCCATGGCTAAAGGTCCAATGGGTACGGCCTATTGTGCACAAAAAATAGGCTTACTCTTTAGTGTAAATGGATTGTCAAAAATTGTTACGCTTAAGGTCCTAATTTTCCGCCCTAAGATTCCATCTGTCGCTTCAGCCGCTGTGGATCTCCCTGATCCACCACAGCGCCACGCTCCAGCAAAAACGCCCCGTCGCAGTAATCTAGCTCATCCAGGCGGTGGGTGACCCACAGCGCCGTCAGCCCCCGCTCGCGTACCAAAGTTTTCACCTGCTCCACCAGCTCGGCCTGGCTCTCTGGGTCCAGCAGCGCCGTGGGCTCATCGAACAGCAGCACCCGGCAGTGGCGGGCGATCGCCCCAGCGATAGCGACGCGCTGCTTTTGACCGCCGCTGAGGGCGTAAATGGGCCGCTGCTTCATGTGCTCTAGCCGCACGGCAGTCAAAGCCTCCTCGACGCGGGCGTGGATCTCCTTCAGCGGCAGGTTCTCTTCTACGAGACCAAAGGCAATATCCGCCCCCACGGTGGGCATGACCAGCTGGTGATCTGGGTTTTGAAACACGTACCCCAGCGGGCCATTCACGGCAACTTGACCCGACTGAGGCGCTGTCAGGCCGCTTAAAAGCCGCAGCAGGGTGGATTTGCCGCTGCCGTTTTTCCCCAGCAGCATCCACAGCTCACCTTCGGGTACCGCTAGGGTGCAGCCCTTCAAAATGGGAGCGTCGCTCGTCCAGCCAAAGTTAACCTGCTGAACGGCGATCGCTGCAGGCCTGTCTCTCCTTAAAGCAGAACGAGTCACCATGGCGGCGCAGACCTAATTAAGGGTTGACTAAAAACTCAGCTAAGCCCTATTCCGCTAGGGCAAAGAACCCTGGCGGACGGCCTGAAGCAGCTGCCGTGCCGGACTTCTGCGTCAGCTGAACGGCGACAATATCGCTGACCAGCACCCCGATGAACTTGTCTGTCTGCTGCTCGCAGGTCAGCTCTAGGGTTGCCTGGTCTCCCGAGCGCATCGTGTCAAAAATATGCTGATAGAGTGCCTTGGCGTCCCCCTCTTCCTTCCGCTGCACCGACAGCGTCACGGGGGAGTTGCGCAATACGAGATCAATAATGAACATAGGTTCAGCCTTAAAGATGTAAGCCCATATCATATTCTATCAAGTGCTGAATTTCTTGCGCTCTGAGGGGATTAGCCTCTGGGCTACTCCGGGTGACCCTAGAAATTTTTGGCGAATTCTGATAAGATTGTAAATATTCGTAAAGCCCAGTCTCAGTTTGCCGTATTGTCTGTATAGAATTTTGGCTTTATAATCATTTGCCTAACTTACAGCAGCGCAATGCAGCACTGCGGCTTGAAAAGTGTCTGAATAGAGCCCATCACAGTAATTTATGGCATGGCCTAGGTGATAGGCGTTTTTAGATACGGGCTAGCGAATTAATAAAACACGTTGTAATACTAATTTGGAGATCTTGCTATGACCGTAGCAATGGGACGGGCGCAAGCCAGTCGAGGATGGTTCGACGTCCTCGACGACTGGCTGAAGCGCGACCGATTCGTCTTTATTGGCTGGTCTGGTCTATTGCTGTTTCCCTGCGCCTACATGGCGGTAGGGGGTTGGCTGACCGGGACCACCTTCGTCACCTCGTGGTACACCCACGGTTTGGCGAGCTCTTACCTCGAGGGCTGCATCTTTTTGACGGTTGCAGTATCCACCCCAGCCGATAGCATGGGGCACTCCATCTTGTTCCTGTGGGGACCGGAAGCGAACTGGAACCTAGTGCGCTGGTTCCAGATTGGGGGTTTGTGGAGCTTTGTAGCGCTGCACGGGGCATTTGGCCTGATTGGCTTCATGCTGCGTCAGTTTGAGATTGCACGACTGGTGGGGATTCGTCCTTACAACGCGATCGCCTTTTCTGGGCCGATTGCGGTGTTTGTGTCGGTATTCCTGATGTACCCCTTGGGGCAGTCGTCGTGGTGCTTCGCGCCGAGCTTTGGCGTGGCGGCGATTTTCCGCTTCCTCTTGTTCTTCCAGGGGTTCCACAACTGGACGTTGAACCCGTTCCACATGATGGGCGTGGCAGGCATCCTGGGTGGTGCCTTGCTGTGCGCGATTCACGGAGCGACGGTGGAGAACACGCTGTTCCAGGACGGCGAGCAGTCGAGCACGTTCCGTGCGTTCTACCCGACGCAGGCAGAAGAGACGTACTCGATGGTGACGGCGAACCGGTTTTGGTCGCAGATATTCGGGATTGCCTTCTCCAACAAGCGGTGGCTGCACTTCTTCATGCTGTTTGTGCCGGTGACGGGCCTGTGGATGGCGAGTGTGGGTGTTGTGGGCCTGGGGTTGAACCTGCGGGCGTATGACTTCACGTCGCAGGAGATTCGGGCGGCAGAGGTCCCGGAATTTGAGACGTTCTACACGAAGAACATCTTGCTGAACGAAGGTATTCGCGCGTGGATGGCGGTGCAAGACCAGCCCCACGAGCAGTTTGTATTCCCTGAGGAAGTGCTTCCTCGCGGAAACGCGCTGTAGGCGACGGCCTTCTGCAGCCAATGCTTCCGTGATGGTTTTGGCATTGGTTGACTAGGTTCTTATCCCCTGCCTTCGGGTGGGGGATTTTTTCCGTGCTTATTTTTCATCATGCCAGCTTCACCAGCACCGTCTGATTCGTACGATGTAGAGTAATTGCGTAGCCCCAACGTCTAGGCGAAGCCATATGAATTCAAGTTTTTGGTTTCAAAAATGGAGGGAAAACAGCATTGCCTTCCACAAAAGCGAAGCCAACCCAGCGCTGGTCAAGCACTTTGACACACTTTCCCTCTCGAGGGCGATCGCATCTTTGTGCCCCTCTGCGGTAAAACCCTCGACATCGCCTGGCTGCGCTCCCAAGGCCATCGGGTTGTCGGCGCTGAACTCGTTGAGATGGCTATTGAGCAACTGTTCGACGAGCTTGGGGTGACGCCGGAGATATCAGCCGTCGGAGAAACCAAGCGCTATAGCGCCCGAGACATCGACATTTTCGCCGGCAACATCTTCGATGTGTCTGGGGAAATGCTCGGCCTGGTCGATGCCGTCTACGACAGAGCCGCTTTGGTCGCCCTTCCCAGAGACGTGCGTGACCGATACACCGCGCACTTGCTCAACATCACCGGCAGCGCGCCGCAGCTGCTGATTACCTTCGAGTACGACCAGAGCGCTATGACAGGCCCGCCATTTTCAATCAGCCCTAAGGAAGTTGAGCAGCACTACAGCCCCAGCCACGAGGTGTCGCTGCTGACCAGCGCCGATATTCCCGGTGGACCCAAAGGAAAATGTGCGGCTACGGAAAGCGTCTGGCTCCTGAAGCCGCGCTCCTAAAGCTGCGCTCTCGAAATCGCGCTAAACCTGATCAGCGCCGTTAGCGATCGCCTGAGAAAACTTACACCGCCCCAGGGACAGGTCAAACATGTGAAACCCGTACTCCTCCGTCAAATCCTCAAATACGCGCACCCCGCGCACGCTGTTGCCCTGCGCATCTAGCAGCGGCGAGAACACTACAATCC
>JBHJHJ010000059.1:0-10666 GCA_050330955.1 Elainellaceae cyanobacterium
TGACCAAACTGGATCAGCGCGAGCCCACGACGCTCTACACCGACAGTCAGTATGTCCAAAACGGCATCACCAAATGGATCCACGGCTGGAAGAAAAAGGGCTGGAAAACCGCAGGCGGTAAGCCAGTGCTCAACCAGGATCTGTGGGAGGACCTCGATCGGCTACATCGTCAGGTGAACGCCCAGCTTAATGCCCCTCTGCGGTGGGCCTACGTGCGCGGTCACTCGGGCAACGCAGGAAACGAGCGCTGTGACGCGATCGCCCGGGCCTTTGCCGCTGGAGAGCGGCCTAAGCTGACTCAGGTCCCCAGCCTTTTTGCCCCGGCATCCCCATCACAGAAAGGCACCCCAAAAGGGACCTCCTCTGGGGCTCTGGCTAACGAGTCCTCTGCTGCTCCCTCTGTCGCCCCCTCTGCCGATAATCTAGCCCCCAACCCTGCAAAGCCCCAGCCCAAGGCTACTCAAACCGATATCATCCCCATCGAGCAGACCTTGGCCCGGCTTCGCGCAGCGGATGAGTTAGCGCACCACGGCTACCTCATCACTTCGACGGAGCTCATGGCGCTGACCGACCTTTCGGAGCAGGCCATTGAACAGCTTGGCTCGAGCTGGATTTGGCGAAACTGGGAAGTTGCTCAAATTCAGCAGACCCATACACCACAGACTGACTCACCGATACCTGGAGGCGATCGCCTTTGGCAGCTCAGCCGAATAGATTAAGAGAATCTAAAGGCGGCGCTAGGGGTAAAAGCGCGACAATCGATGCCACCTAGCGCTTAGCTTGATGTTGGGTAGAACACAGTCCATGGCAAAATGAGGGGCAGCTCAATGATTTACGCCTAACGTGATCTTTTCAACTCGCATCGCCGGACTGCTCCAAGCTTGTCTCCTGGAGCCACTGCGCCATCTGCAGACGAGAGATGTTCAGCCTAAACGAGTGGGGTGAACGTCCGTGGACGATATGCGATAACCATAGAAAGTCCTTATCGTAAATATTCTCGCTATATCTAGAAGAGCAGTGGAAATCACACCTCATATCTAGTAGTCTAGATAGTCCGTAGCGCTCGTCCACAGCAGACCTAAAATCCATCGCGCAGCGGTCTTCTTTTTAACAGGGCATCTTTACCCGTACATCGCAGTAATCTGCAGTGGGCTGTTGCAGTCGTGCAACCCCATCATCATGCGCCCCGCAGCCACGCCGTTTTGCAGTGTGGTCTGTCGACTTGGCGTCCAACCTATTTTTATTGACAGCTTTTAATTGACCACAGCGTCCTCGCGGTAAGCAGGGTTTGGGTATGACAAACGTCAAAACCGTTTCAGATAACTTTTGGAATCAAGTGCTAGAGAGGCTTCAGCTCCAGCTCAGTCGCCCTACGTTTGAAACCTGGATCAAAACCGCGACCGTAGAGCAGCTAGACGACGATACGCTAGTTCTACAAACTCAAAATCCGTTTGCCCGTAGCTGGATTCAAAAGTACTATCTAAACGCCATTGAAGACGTGGTCCACGACATTCTGGGGCGCCGTGTGGAAATTCAGGTTTTCGTGCGTCCCAGCAGCGGGGATGAGCTTGACGACAATGGCGACGATGGTGGCTTTGAGCCCGACCCTAGCGCGGCATCCGTTGCGATCGCCGACACGACCCCAGTTCTCCCCACAAAGTCGCTCAGCCCGCCCAATCACGCCCTCAACCCCCGGTACATCTTTTCTCGGTTTGTGGTAGGGGCCAATAGCCGCATGGCCCATGCTGCCGCCCTCGCCGTGGCAGAGTCGCCGGGGCGAGAATTTAATCCGCTGTTTTTGTGCGGCGGCGTCGGGCTCGGGAAAACCCATCTGATGCAGGCGGTAGGCCACTACCGCAGCGAAATCGAGGGCAATGCCCGCATCACCTACGTCTCTTCAGAGAAATTCACTAACGACCTGATTACGGCAATTCGCAAAGACAGCATGCAGAACTTCCGGGAGCAGTACCGGGCTGTAGATCTGCTGCTGATTGACGATATTCAGTTCATCGAAGGAAAAGAGTACACCCAGGAGGAGTTCTTTCACACCTTCAACGCGCTCCATGAGGCCGGCAAACAAGTGGTGCTAGCCTCCGATCGCCCACCGAACCAAATTCCCCGCCTGCAGGAGCGCCTGTGCTCCCGGTTCTCTATGGGGCTGATTGCCGATATTCAATCCCCGGACCTCGAAACGCGCATGGCGATTCTGCAAAAAAAGGCAGAGTATGACAACATGCGGCTCCCCCGCGAGGTGATCGAATATATCGCCACGCGCTACACCTCCAACATTCGAGAGCTAGAAGGGGCGCTGATTCGCGCCGTGGCCTACATCTCAATCTCCGGACTGCCCATGACGGTGGACAATATAGCCGCTGTCATCGACCCGCCCACCGAGCAAATCGAGGTCACCCCAGACACCATCATTACCTGCGTTGCCGAGGCGCTAGACGTTTCTGTGGAAGACCTCAAGAGCAACTCCCGCCGCCGAGAGATCAGCACGGCCCGGCAAATCGGCATGTATCTGATGCGGCAGCGCACGGATCTCAGCTTGCCCAAAATTGGAGAGGTGTTTGGGGGCAAGGATCACACTACCGTGATGTATAGCTGTGACAAAATTGCCAAAAAGCTGGAAAAAAGTCCCGACCTCAGCCGGACCCTGCGACAGATTACCGATCGCCTCAGCGGATGATAGCGCCAGCTTGAGATGCGTCTATTGCGCCAGCGCGATGGGGTAGATCATCGTCTACGATGGGACGTGCGTTTGCTGCACTGGCCCTATTACTCCTGGGCCGCTTCTCACCTCCAATTGCGCCATGGGATTTCCCACCCCTGAGACGAATCGCGATCGCCGACCGGCCCTGCGACAGCGGTGGGTACGTCGTGCTGGCGTGGCCATCGCAATATCGGCAGTTGCGCTGAGCGGCGGCACTTGGCTGCTGCAGCGCTGGGTCAGTCGCTATCTTGCCCCCCAGATCGAAACCGCCATCACCGATTTGATCGGTCGGCCTTTGAGTTTAGGCGAGGTGCAGGGGGTTTCCCCCATTGGCATCCGCTTTGGTCCGACCCAGCTTCCCCCCACCGACAGCGATTTTGACCAGGTTGAGGCGACAGCAGTGCGGGTGGGCTTCAACCCGCTAGAGCCTTTATTGCTGCGATCGCTCCACCTCACGGTCACGCTGGTTGAGCCTGAGGCGATTATCGACCAAACCCCTGAAGGCTGGATTACTACTCAGATGGACGTGCGCGAGCCGGGGTGGATTGAAATCAAGCTCGACACCGTTCGCGTCAGATCCGGTCGTTTTGTGCTGTTGCCTGACCCCGGCGCCACCGCAGCACGGCAGCAGCTGCGAGCTGCGGCCACAGCACGTCTAGAAGCAGGAACTCTGTTTTCTCAGCCGGAAGATCGATGGATTACGCTGCAGGCTAGCGGGCGGGGTAGGCTGTTTGATGGCGAGCGCATTGAGTTTGAGGCTGAGGGAAGCCCTGATTTTGGCCAGAGCGGGGCCGCAGTGAGCATAGAAGGCGAGGCGGATCTCCAGAGCGATCGCAGCGCCAACCTCCGTCTGCAAACCGAAAACCTAGCTTTGGAGCCGCTGCTGCCGCTGCTGCCAGTTGCCTTGCCCGGCGAGCTAGCCTCTGGGCGCCTGAGCAGCAACCTTACGATCCGCCTGCGAGACGCTCTGGCAGAGGAGCCCGTGACCCTCAACGGCACGGCTCGCTTGGAGGATATTACCTACAGCTATGGCCCTTTGCCCCAGCCGATTACGGAGGGCAGAGCCCGCCTGAGATTTCGGGAGCAGGGCCTCACTGTTGAGGGAGCCTCAGCCCAGCTTGGGGATTTGCCGCTGTCGCTGTCGGGGACGGCCCATCTGCGGGATGGGTACAACTTGATGGTGGAGGCCACAGCGGCTGAGATCCCCCAGGTGCTCTCAGCCGCCGAACTCGACCTACCGATTCCGCTGGACGGTCGGCTAGATGCGACGGTCCAAGTAACCGGTGCGCTCAGTGCGCCGCTGTTGTCAGGGACGCTCCAGGCGAGCGACCTAGTGGCCGATCGCATCGACTTAGGCTTTGCCCGCGCCCGCTGGTCAACGGAAACCCCTGTTACCGAGCCGGGTCAGGTGGTTGCCCTCAACGCCGTTGAAGTCTTTCCCTCCGAGGGCGGCGCCGTGTTCGGCAGCGGTCGGCTCCGGTTCACCCCACAGCCCACTCTAGACCTCGCGATTCAAGTCGATGACATTCCAGGGAACGCCACGCTGCGGCGCTACTGGGCCGAGGCTCCAGAAGCTCTTGACCTAGGCCCGGTGGACGCCACGGCTCAGCTCACCGGAGCGCTCAATCAGCTGGTGGGCCGCGTAAATTGGCGTGCTTTAGAGGGTCAGTTTCCCGCCCGGGGCACCCTCACTTGGCAAGGCAGCCAGGTGGCCGTCCAAGATACGACGATTGACATCGGCGGCGGCCAGGTGACTTTAGATGGGGAAGTCGACCTGCAGCAGCAGCAGTGGCAGGCGATCGCCCAAGGAGACCGCATCTCGCTGGCGCAGCTACCCCTGCCGGAGGGCAGCCTAGAGCGGTTAGGGCAGCTTAGCCAGAGCCCCTTGGGCGCGGCAATTGGATCCACAGAGCAAGGCAGCGCCCCTTACAACAGCATTGTCAATGGCACCGTGACTATCGCCGGGCCGCTGCAGGCTCGTACCCCAGGGGACGTGACGGCAGAAGGCCTCCTGCGTCTCTCCAACGCGCCGCTGCTGGAGCAGCCGGCCCGAGTCCAGTTTGCCTGGTCGGGTGAGCAGCTCACCATCCAAGAGGCGATCGCCCCAGATCTGCGGGTGGCGGGGCAGATCGATATTCCCTTTGCGGGCTGGCAGCCGACGCTGCAGCGCCTGGACCTGGATGTGGCCCTTGAAACGTACGATCTAGCCCGCATCGCCCCCTTCTCTAAGGCGCTGCAGATTCAGGGCATTGCCAGCTTCGACGGTCAGGTGGTGGGGCCGCTAGACGCCCTGAGGGTCAGCGGCCAGAGCCAGTTTGCCGATTTGGTGATCAATGACATTGACCTGGGCACCCTGTCGGGCACTGTGGCCTATGCGCCTGAAGGCAGCGCGGTGGATTTGAGCGGCCCCGACAGCGCCATTGCTGCCACCCTAGATGAGGCCCAGCAGCCCCTCACCTTCCGTGTTCAGCAGGGAGCCACCAAAATTGAGGGGCAGCGGGAGGGCGATCGCCTTTTGGCGGAGGTAGAGCAGTTTCCGCTGACGGCCCTGAATCTCAAGCCTGCCGGACGCATCGGCCAGCTCGGGGGGAATTTGAGCGGCGACTTGGAGGTGGATTTGCGATCGCTCCAAATTCAGTCGCTGCGGGACTGGCGAGCGGCCCTGCGCCAGGTAAACGCCACGGGAGACATTACCATCGATAACCCCCGGCTGGGCTACATCGTGGGGAAAAAGGTCGAGGGCCAAGTCCAAATTGCCGAGGGGATTATTCGCCTACAGGAGGGAGCCCTGGCGGTAGGCCGCAGCCGCTATGGCATCAGCGGTCAGCTTGCCCTAGAACCCGAGGTGATGGCTCAAGGCAAAATCGTAGCCGAAGAAGGCTACGTCCAAGATCTGTTGCTAGCGCTGCAGATTTTTGACCTAGAGGATTTTGCCCTGGGGCTGTCGGCGCGCCAGTTTGGATCGGCAGACGCCCTCGAGGTGCTCACGGCCGGGGCTGATGACCTCACTCTCCAGCAGCGGCTACAGCGCTACGCCGAGATCCAGGTGCTGCAGGATCAAATTGATGCAGCAAGCGTTACCCGGCTACCGCCCCTGAGTCAGCTCGAAGGCGATTTCTCCGGCACTATTGATGTTGCCCTCAACAACCGGGAGCTGACGGCTGACTTTGACCTCCTTGGAGAGGACTGGCGCTGGGGCACCTATCAAGATCCTAACCAGCTCATCGCCAAGGGCAGCATCGGTGAGGGCACCCTAACGCTGCTGCCCCTGAGGTTCACTGCCGGAGAGACCCAGCTCAACTTCGCGGGAACCTTGGGGAATACCGATGAGGCCCAGGGGCAGCTCCGGGCCGAAAACGTCTCTGCCGCGCTTCTGCAGGACTTCTTTGATATTCCCATCGACGTTGATGGTGACCTCAACGCCACCGCCACGCTGTCGGGCAACATCACCAACCTCCAAGCTAGGGGCGAGATCAATCTAGCCGACGCCACCCTCAACCAAAACGCCATTGAGAACGCCTCCGCCCGCTTTAGCTACGGGGATGCCCGTCTCAATCTCATTGGTCAGATGAATCTAAACGAGGCTAACCCGGTACGGGTGGCTGGCAGCCTGCCCTACCGCCTTCCTCAAGCAACCGTACCTCCAGCAGACAATCGGATCAGCCTCAGCGTTGAGCTTCAAAACGATGGGTTAGCGCTGCTAAACCTACTCAATAATCAGGTCAGCTGGGAGGGGGGAACCGGCAGCGCTTCATTGAATATTGGCGGCACCTTGGACCAGACCTCCGCTGGCTTGGATATTCGGCCCCTGGCTCGCGGGTTAGCTACTTTTGATAACGCTGCCTTCTCAGCCGCCTTTGTGCCAGGAACTTTGACCGGGGTGACTGGGGAAATTGAGTTTGCGGGCGATCGCATCGATGTCAAGGGGCTGCAGGGCGCGTTCAGTAGCGGACGGGTGAGGGCCCAAGGCTCCATTCCCCTGGCAAATCCCGACAGCGCCGAGGAGAACGCCCCGCCCCTCAAGGTGGACCTCGACGACCTGGCCATCAACCTCAAAGGCCTCTATAACGGGGACGCCGATGGCCGTATCCAAATCGGGGGGGCAGCGCTCGCGCCGCAAATTCGCGGCGAAATTTTACTGTCTAACGGGCGGGTCTCCTTACCTGACACAAGTCTTGAGGCTGAGCCTGTTGAGGAGGCCGGTCCCAGCATCTTTCAGTCCCCTCAGCTGGACGATCTGCGGGTGGTCTTGGGCGATCGCCTCCTGATTACCCGCTCCCCCATCCTCAACTTCGTCGCCGATGGCGACATCCGGGTGAGCGGGCCGCTGGCTGAGGTGCAGGACTTGCGCCCTGAGGGAACGATTCGCTTGCGCAGCGGGCAGGTCAATCTGCTGACGTCCCAGTTTAATCTCATTCGCCGGTACGACAACATCGCTCGGTTCCTGGGCAGCCCTGACCCGATTCTCGACGTTCGGCTGGAGACGTCAGTCTTTGAGCAGACCCGGCAAGCACCCCGATCTCGCGATCCATTCACCACCTTTGAGGTGCGAGAGCTGCCTAGCCAGAGCCTAGGTGAGCTGCAGACGGTGCAGATCCGGGCTGCGGTTCAGGGGCCAGCCAGTCAGCTGTTTAGCAATATCGAGCTCAGCAGCAGCCCTAGCCGCAGCGATGCTGAGATTCTGGCCCTATTAGGGGGCGCGGGCAATGGTGGAAGCGGCGATGGGGCCTTAGCTCTGGCCGGCTCTGCCCTATTCACGAGTATCCAAACCCTAATTAGCAACAGCTTGGGCATTACGAACTTTCGGATTTTTCCAGCCGTGATCACCGAAGACCGAGAGGAGCGCAGCTCAGACGATGCGGATCCCACGCTGGGTCTGGCGGCTGAGCTAGGGGTCAACATCACGGAAGATCTCTCCGTGTCAGCCCTGCAGCTTTTGACAGTGCGGGAGCCTACGCAATTTGGGCTCCGCTACAGCATCAGCGATGAGCTACAAATCCGCAGCTCTACTAACTTTTCGGATGACAGCCGGATTGTAATCGAGTTCAACCGTCAGTTTTAAGCCGTCAGCTTTGAACCTCGTCTAGGTTATAGACACTTCAGGAGGATGCTGCCGATATTGTAATTCGCGATCGCAGACAGATTCGCTACCCTAGACAATATGACCATCGCCGCCACTCCGTTCCATAAGCCGACTGCTATGTCCAATCTCCCGACGCTCAACGCTCCTCCAACCCAGGCTAAGCTTGAGAAGCTGCGATCGCTCTTCACCGAGATGCGGCAGGCCCTGATCGCCTATTCGGGCGGCGTCGATAGCGCTCTGGTGGCTAAAGTCGCCTACGATGTGCTAGGCGATCGCGCCTTAGCGGTCACTGCCGACTCGCCTTCCCTGCTGCCCGAAGACCTGGAAGCGGCCCGGCAACAGGCCGAAATTATCGGCATTCACCATGAGATTGTCCATACCCACGAGCTGGATAACCCCAACTACGCCAGTAACCCGGTGAACCGCTGCTACTTCTGTAAAAGCGAGCTGCACGATACCCTTAAACCGCTGGCGTTAGAGCGGGGCTATCCCTACGTCGTAGACGGCGTCAACGCCGACGACCTGCAGGACTATCGCCCTGGAATCCAGGCTGCTAAGGAGCGGGGGGCCAGGTCGCCCTTGGCTGAGGTTGGCATTACCAAGCTGGAGGTGCGGCAAATCTCCCAAGTGCTGGGTCTGGCCTGGTGGGATAAGCCCTCCCAGCCCTGCCTCAGCTCCCGCTTTCCCTATGGAGAAGCCATTACGGTAAAGAAGCTGCGGCGGGTGGGGCAAGCAGAGCGCTATTTGAGAAACTTGGGGTATCGAAATTTGCGAGTGCGATCCGACGGAGATACAGCCCGTATTGAGCTGCCGCCTCAGGAAATCACGCCTTTCGTCTTGAATGTGGATCGCGAGGCTATGGTGAAAGCGTTTCAGGAAATGGGTTTCCTATACGTCACTTTAGATTTAGAAGGCTATCGCAGCGGTAAGCTCAACCGCGTGCTGGCACAGCCGTCAGCTTAAGCACCAAGCACTAAGCTACCCCACGACTGCCGCCAAGCCAGCGGTGGAGATTGCCAAAAAAGCAAACATCGCTGGCCGTCGATAGCTTGAACAGCGGCTAAGGCTTAATCCATTGACTTGGGAGGCAGCACCAAGCTGCTTGTACAGGCTGTCCGAGCGCATCTCTCCCTCCAGTTCCGCAGCGTGGTATCGACTGCCTCCCTCTATCTCACAAACCGCTGTCGCCTCAGCGTAGGCGGGGAATACCAGAGTTGTCGCACAGAGTCCAATTACAGCAATGGTTTTTTTCAGCATGGTTAGCATCTCCTAAAAGGTTCGGTGTCGGCGTTTCGCGCCTCTCTCAGCGCTTGATATCATCCTAAAAACAACCGCTAACCGAGCCACGATCGGTTCTGACCAACCCTGCCGTAGTTTTCAGCAAAAGCTTCCGGATTGCTACAGCAGGATGTAGAACTCATGCGTTACGGTGTATCCTTAAGTCCGAAATCTTCACCAGGCTGGCCTTATGGAATTCAAGTACACCTACACCAGGCTCAACGTCGACAACTTCGAGGTCTGTAAGGCCTTCTACCGAGATGTGCTGGGGCTCACCATCTGCTTTGAAGATGCTATGGATGAGTACGTGGAGTTCGATACCGGCTCAACCAAAATTTCTCTTATCAACCGCGAGAAGCTACCACAGTTTGTGGGGCGAGACGAGCCCCTCAAATTCGCGGCCATCGACACCAGCGTAGCGCTGACCTTTGTGGTCAATGACCTCCATGGGGCAATCCAGTACCTCACCTCCAAGGGCGTGCGAATGGCAAACGAGCCCACAGACTTCCCCGATCGCGGCTTTATCTCGGCTTGCTTTCATGACCCCGACGGCAACCTAGTCGAGCTTGAGCAGATGACCGACGTGGTCATAGGCGGCTAGCACCTTGCTCAGTTGATAAGCGGCGGCTAAGGCTGCATCATCTGCGCCACAAAGTTCGTTGAAATATCTCCCGACTGGAACGCTGGGGAATTCAAAATGCGCTGATGAAACCCGATAGTAGTCGGTAATCCAGTGATGGCGCACTCCCGCAACGCCCTCTGCATGCGCCGAATTGCGGCGGGGCGATCGGGGCCCCAAACGATCAGCTTGCCAATCAGTGAGTCGTAGTAGGGGGGGATTTCATAGTCGGTGTAGACGTGGGAGTCCATGCGCACGCCGGGACCACCGGGCGGCAGATAGCCGCTGATGCGGCCAGGGTGAGGCCGGAAGTTGTGATCTGGGTCTTCGGCGTTGATGCGGCACTCGATGGTGTGGCCTTGAAGCTTCACATCAGACTGAGAAAGCTGCAGCTTGTCGCCCTGGGCAATGCGAATCTGCTCAGCAATCAGATCCACGCCCGTAACCATCTCTGTGACGGGGTGCTCCACCTGGATGCGGGTATTCATCTCCATGAAGTAGAAGTCCCCCGACACGTCCAGCAAAAACTCGACGGTTCCGGCACCGACGTAGTTGATGGATTTGGCCACCTTGACCGCAGCGTTACCCATCTGTCGGCGCTGCTTATCGGTCAGCGCAGGGCTAGGGGACTCTTCCAGCAGCTTTTGGTGGCGCCGCTGAATCGAGCAGTCACGCTCTCCCAGGTGGATGACGTTGCCATAGCTGTCGGCCAAAATCTGAAACTCGATGTGGCGCGGCTTCTGAATATACTTCTCTAGATAAACGCCGGGGTTGCCGAACGCCGCCTCGGCCTCGCCCCGCGCCGCGAAGAACAGCTTCACCAGCTCACTCTCTTCGTGAACCAGACGCATCCCCCGTAACCCCCCCCCAGACCAAGACATAAAAATAACCCGGTAACCAATGTAATTGGACAAACCCCGGGCCACCTTAACCTAGGTGAGGAGCCCCATGCTACCCCGCCCCCTGGGGACGC
>JBHJHJ010000060.1:0-21334 GCA_050330955.1 Elainellaceae cyanobacterium
TCAGCGAAGTTAGTCAGCGTATAGTTCACCTGGCTCACCAGCAGGTATTGGCAATAGTCGAGTCGAGTGATGTTTCTGCTCATACCCTGACTCTAGCGGCTTCTCGCCTGCTTGCGCAGCTTCATTTTGCGTAAGTCCTAATTACTTATATCCCAACCCACGAGGGCTGGTTTTATCTGGCGGTCATCATCGACCTATTCTCCAGACGAGTCGTGGGCTAGTCGATGGCAGACCACATGCGCACTGAGCTCGTCCTGACAGCTCTAGAATCAGCTTCGGGTCAGCGTTCGCGTAGCGAGGGCAGAGCCCTCATCGCCCGCTGAGGTCGGATTGCTATTTCATTCTGATAGAGGGGCGCAGTATGCTAACGGCGACTACCAAGCTGCGCTGCGGCACGCTAATGTTAGCTGTAGTATGAGTCGCCGTGGCAATTGCTGGGACAACGCGGTCGCCGAAAGCTTCTTTGGTACGCTCAAGAGCGAGTTGATTCATCCCACAGCCTTTCTAACCAGAGCCGCTGCCAAGACGACTATTGCCGAATGGATTGAGGTGTTCTACAACCGGAACCGGTTGCACTCGACTATTGGATACCTGTCCCCTGTTCAGTTTGAAGAGCAGTATTGGGACACTCTAAATCACCCACGAGCCGCATAGATTACCTGTCCACTGATTTGGGACAAGTTCAATGCCCCTGAGAATTTTGCCCTCATCAGGCATGTGGCGCTCAATTTATTGCAGCAGGACACTTCTGCTTCGTGCGGTATCAAGGCCAAGCGTCTCAAAGCTGGGTAGGACAACGACTACCTCTCGCGCATCCTTGCCGCTTGAGTATGCGTTTGCCTTACCCAACGTAATCCGCTTATTGACAAACCGTTAGGGGCATCAACAGGTTGATGCGTTGGCCACAAGGCGCTCTAGCAGTAGGTTGAAGAAGAATCGGGATGGCGGGATTCGAACCCACGGCCCCTTCGTCCCGAACGAAGTGCGCTACCAAGCTGCGCTACATCCCGAAGCGCATATACGCCATAGCTTATCACAAGGCTACAGCGATCGCCGCTACTGCAGGTGCTCTTTCAAAAACGTGGTGGTCCGCTCCCAAGCCAGTTCAGCGGCCTGGGCGTTGTAGCGGGTGCCTGAGGGGTTGGCAAAGGCGTGGCCCGCATCCTCGTAGAGGTAGACCTCCACAGGCTTACCCAACTCAGTGAGCACCGCCTCAAACTCTTTCGCAGTCTCCGGCGATGGGTTGCTATCCAACATGCCAAAATGGCCTTGAATGGGCATTTCTAGGGTTTGGAGGCGATCGCGCTCTGTGGTAATGCCACCACCGTAGTAAATTACAGCTGCATCGAGGGATTGAGGAAATAGCAGCGCCGTATTTAGCGACCAGGTGCCGCCAAAGCACCAGCCGATACTGGCAATTTTGGATGCGCTCAGCTCACCCTCTAGATAGCCATAGGCCTGGGATAGGTTGTCTTCCAAGCGACTGGGGTTATCTAGGGCTGCTTGAACCAAAGTTCTGGCCTCATCTGGCGTTTCGGCAACTTGGTCATCATATAGATCTACCGCCAGCGCGGCGTATCCCTGATCGGCAAGGCGACGGGCCATGGCGCGGATATTGTCGTTGAGCCCCCACCACTCCTGAATTACGATCAATCCCGGCAGTGGGCCTTCAGCATCGGCAGGGCGGGCTAGATATCCCGTTAGCGGCACGCCGCCAATCTCGCCGTAGGTGATGTCCTCACCGTCTGCCATCGTTTCTTGGGCCACAAGCGGCGACGATTTCGGGGCGTCGGCTTGGTGAAGCGCGGACATTGCCTCACTTTGGCGCTGTGCCTCTGACGGTTGGGAGCAGGCATTGCCGACAGCGACCAGCATCAGACCCACCAAAACAAGACCGAGCAATTTACGTAGAGAAATCATAGGGTGCGAGGGAAGACAATGCCTTCACGATAGATCACCATCCCCCATTCGACAGCACTTAAGTTCACTCGTGTGACAGAAGCAGTGAGTCGTAACTTTCGTTAATCTTACGACCAGATAATACGGAGGCCATGGCAAGATATGTTTCTTAAGCGAAAAGGTGAAGACGACCTCGTCAAAATTTCTGACGTCGAGGCATTGTTTAATCCCGCTACAGCCCAGGTCACTGGGCAAATTCAGGCGGGTCAAAACGAGCAGCCCTCGGCTTCATTCCAAAAGTCAGACCTAATGTTTCCATCGGGTGAGGCGCTGCCCCAGTGCTGGATCGACGCGAACTATCGCATGGACATGCCTGCGGAGCCTCAGCCCCATTAGGCCACACTAGTCGGGCAATTCGTATTGCTCAACGATTTGCTTCGCATAGCCCGGTACGTGGGCGTCTACCTTACCTGGATGGTTCCGCCGCATGTAGAGATAATTGCGGGTGAAGTGAGAGTCAATGGAAAAGCGGGCGTACTCTAGTCCCTTCGGTCCAATCTTCTCAATCAATACCCCCATAAGTCGCGCTGCCCACATCGGTAGCGTGACTCCCTTGTCATAGGCCGGAATGCTCTGCTGTACGGCAGCATGGCGATCGCCCTGGGACATTACAGGCTGGGTGTCGAGCTGGTCTGCCACTAGATCCAGCATCTCCTGCCCAGTGTCGTTGCGCACCACTACCCACTGCCAGCCGAAGGGTGCCCCCATGTAGCCCACCACCAGGTCGGCTAAGGAATTGACGTAGTCGAAGCAGCTCATGCAGGAGGGGGCAAACACGTCCTTGAGCTGGTTGGTCTTGAGGCCGAAGAAGGGAACGGTCTCCGTTGAGCCATCTTCGTGCTTGAAGTGGACGCGGAAATCCTGCATAAATTCGTAGTGCACGACAGTATCCGGCGAGCGGCTGGTGGTGTCCAAAAACTTTTGCAGTCCGGCGCGGGTAACGTTGTCCACACAGGGGGTACCCAGCACGTAAAGCTTTTCTAGCCCCAGCTTATCCTCCACTGCCCTCAGCGCCTGAATTTGACAGCCTACGCCAATTACGAGCACTCGCGATGCCCCAGAATCCTCGATTTGATCGAGCAGGGATAGGTTAGGCGAGAGGGTCGGTTTATTCACCCGCGCCGCCAAGATCTCCTCTGGCGATCGCGCCAGCACGGGCTTGGGGGCAAAGCGGTCATCTTCCTGATTTTGGACGCACACTACAGCCTCAACCAAGCCTTGATTGAGCATCTCAATCGCGATGGTGCTAACAATGCCGGTCCACTGTGCCCCCTCGACGGGCTCTCGCTTGCGGGCAGCAGCCATACTCTGGTGTACGCCGAAGTAGCAGTCGTCGGGGCTATCTAAATTGCGCGATCGCCCGTGAGACTGGTGCTCAAGATTAGGGATCTGCTGATTAATAAATGCGCAGGCGTCCTTTACGTAGTGAATGTAGGACGTGTCGCAGAGGCCACATTCGCTGCACAGATCTTTAGCAGGGCGAGGTTTATCAGGGGCAAGCGGCTTTGCTCTGTGGTGGGGTTGGTATGGCACCAAAGTCATTAGGGTCGGGTCGGCTATTTCGAGCAGTAATTGTAAGCAGTCTACGCCAATCACAATACAGCACTCAAATGCCAATCTTGAGAATTGTAATAAGCTGCAAACCTTGACTCAAGGACTTTTCGACTCCAGCCGGACAATGTCTATAGCAGCCGCAGGATAAAGGGATAGCGAAAGGGCTCGCCGGGCTGAGTGAGGCTGTGGAAAATTGCCCAAACAGCAAGCCCACAGTAGATTAGAAGCAGCAAGGGACCTAAGATGAAGCCCAGTAGCCCAAGGGTCAGAAAAGTCAAGACACCAACAAGCAAGCTCCAAAACCACACATTGATGTGGAAGTTGATAGCCTCTTTAGAATTATCTTTAACAACGGGGTCGTCCGAGACCAGCATGACGGCAATAGGAATACCAACGGACAACACGAGGGCATTGAAAAAAATCGAGCCGTGGCTCAGGGCTGAGAGCAGCTTCCGCTTATCTGTGTCGTAGGGACCAGTCGCTTTCATGAATCGCTAGAAGGAAACAGTGACTTTATGATGTCATATCCAGTGACCCCACAGGGTTCGGTTTTTTCGATAGGTAGCGGTAGAGATGTACCGCTGCATTCAAAGTAATCTAGGTATAGAGTTAAGTCACGCGCGGCAGGTGAGTGGTGTAGTACTGGGTACACCGGCGGCATGTCAGTAACGGGTTGAAGACGAAGATGGGATTTTTTGATTCTGAAATTGTTCAGCAAGAGGCTCGAAAGCTGTACGAGGATTATCAGTCTCTCGTACAGCTAGGTGGTGATTATGGAAAGTTTGATCGAGAAGGCAAGAAGATTTTTATTGAACGAATGGAAGCGGTGTTAGAGCGCTACCATATTTTCATGAAGCGGTTTGAGCTCTCTGAAGACTTTACAGCCCAAATGACAGTCGAGCAGTTAAAAGCGCAGCTCAATCAGTTCGGAATGACGCCTCAGCAAATGTTTGAGCAGATGCAGCATACGCTGGAGCGAATGAAGAACGACGTGGATTAGTTGGCAGCAGGCGGATAGAGTTCCATTTTGTTCAAATTTATCCGCCCATCAACGCGAACAGTCTTACACCATATGGGTGTTCGCTTTGACTCCTTGGTCTTGAAGCTTTTCCACTTGGAGCATCACGTGCTTCAGCTGAGCCATGAGGTCATCAAGGGGCTGGGGCTGGCCTAGCTCGGGTGAGGCTGCCAGGGTTGGGCTTTGCGGGGCGGTAGGAGCCGGGGTGCGAAACCCATGAAAAGCTTGTGCGGCAGGCATTGCTGATGCGGCGGCCTTCGTCATCGTCTTCAGCGGAGGAGCACTGCTTGGGGGTAAACTGTTCTGATAATTTACAGGATTTGCCATAGCTTTTGAAGTCTCTGCCTGCGCATGTGGATCCTGAGCTGGGTCAAGAAAAGGTGTCAGACCCACTGTGTCCAGCTTGCTATCTGAGAACTGAACTGCGTCTACACGCAGTACCTGCTCCTGAAGCTGCTGCTTGAGCCGCGCGACTTCATCTTCAGCTTCTGACAATTTATCAGACGACTGGCGCCATCTCAAACTAGACAGATGCACAGCGCCGATGCCTAAGCTAATTGCCATTGCAAAGCCCACGTAGGGAACTGCGATGTCTTCGAACTCGCCAACAAACACAGGCTCATCGCCAAATTGAACAGTCACAGCATTAGAATCTAGGGTGGCTAGGGGAACCGTTGCTGCGCAAAAAACTGCTCCAGCTATGACTGTGGAGGATACTAGAGATCGAGAAAAGCTCATGGGTGATAAGACTCCGTGACCTGATAACTTAATTTACTTGCATGATCGTCAGTAGTTCTGGTTGATGCATGTGCTGCGGCGTTAAATTGGCAAAGCTATACGTTGGTGTTGATGCATTACCGGCCCCTGTATAGCTGCCGCCATAAAGCTTTGCGGGTAGTTGACGCTGAACTCGCTTATGTATCGAGTTTCAAAAAGCAATTGTCGCAAGGCTTAAATGTGTAGACTTCAACGCTAGCAACTGAGCTCTTTTCTAGAGTCTCGTTACTATTGGTCTGCACTTATTAGTGTTAACTATCTTAAAAGTAACCCCTGTACGCCCGAATAATCGTATGAATCGTGTTAAGTCCGGCTGCTGGATATCATATTTTGATGAACAAAAATGCCGTTTGACGGGCATGTAACAAGCGCTACAAAGAAGGTGCCGCCCAAAATCCTTATAGGGGCGCAGGGCGGCGAATGAAAAGCGCTTAATCAGACATTTCGTCTCTGATGCTATCTATCAGCTCCTGCTTATCCATCTTGCTGCGGCCAGATATTTCTAGATCTTGGGCTTTTTCGTAGAGATCTGCTTTAGTGTGCGATGTCAGAGGTGTTTGAGACTGCTCGCAATCGTCACTGGCTTCATCCTGCTGCTTGAGCGCGTTAATCAACTCATCCTTATCCATTTTGCTGCGACCAGATATCTCTTCTGCTTTGGCTCTCTCATAGAGCTCTTGCTTAGTTTGCTCAGCCAAGCCGCTGTTATCGCTGTCGTCATCGTTGATATAGCCGGCCTCTTTCATTGCTCGCTTGATGGCAGGGGTCCAATCGACGTACTGCTCGCCGTCTTCAGAACCGTCTTTTTTAGTCGCATTGGCCTCCTTCTTCTCATCTTCGCTTAGGCGCTCCCAAACCGCCTCAGGCAGATACCGCTTAGTCATTTCTCCCTGCCTTGCCGTACTGCCGTCGCGAGTCTGCCAGTTCTGCTCGGTCCACTCTTCTAGCGATCGCGCTGCCTCATCTTTCTCATCTTTCTTGTAACCTCCCCCCGCTTCTTCATACTTCTGCACAAGAAGCTGGCTTTTACGGGCTGACCATTGCCCAGGCTTCCCTCCCTTATCGGATTGCTTGATTTCTTCCTTAAGCTCTCGCCGCAGGTCTGGACGCGTGTACTTCTCGTCGTAGTTATCGCTCATGGCGGTTAGTTAAGTGTGGCTAAACGGAATGAATGCTCTACCCACAGTCGAGGTAGATGGGACCGAGTCACTGCACGACCTCAGCCTCAAGCTAAGAGTGGCTTCTCCCAGCTGACTTACATTCTCGTTTAGCCTCGAATGCTAACGCGTCTACCCGATGAGAGGAAGAGACCCATCATCAGCTCATACCGCAATCATAAATAACTTGTGAAAGGAGGGGCTCAGCCCGCCACTCCTCTCACTTCATAGTTCGCAAGCGATTTAGTATCGCTATATTACAAAAGTTCATTGAGAGCTTTCATCTTAGTCGGCGCCTATGCAAACAAAAATTAAGCCATGAATATGTTCCTTTATATTATTTTGTAGAATTAAATTAGAGCCTCAGCCCAAAGTTGCTGCTCAGCAAGACTCTGACAGAATTATCGACCTTGGCAAAGTGCTAATTTAAGAGAAAATATTTTGGCGTAACCACTGTTAAATTTGTTTCGTTTTGTTAAGATGGTATCAGCACTCGTTACATAACTCAATTTTCTCTCTCATGAGTAACTCCTCTAGCGCCCTTCTCCTCGGCCTATCTGCCCTCCGCTCCAATTTTTCCGCCAATTATGCGTCTCAGGTTGCTTGGACTGTTCTCCGAGTTGTTGCCGGCACCGTGATGATCCACAACGGTCTTGACAAGCTAGGCGACATCGAAAGCTTTGCGATGGCATACGTTCAAGTCATCGGCCTACCTTTTCCCATTTTCTTTAGCTATGTAGCTGCTCTTACCGAGCTAATCGGTGCACCGCTGCTAATCTTAGGCCTTTTCACACGCCCTGCAGCGCTGGGTTTGTTTTCCACCATGCTTGTGGCGATGTACCACCACATCAAAGTTGCTGGATTGAGTATTCCTTACCTGGAACTGTCAGCGCTATACTCCGCCGTCTTCCTGTTCTTCACGATTAACGGTCCTGGCCTGTTTGCAATTGACACTTTGTTGGTCTCTTGGCTGGGTGCGGCGGCAGGTCGTCAGACTGAGATTGAATCTGCAGTCAAAGCTCCTGAGCGCGAGCTTGTCGCTAAGTAGTCTAGCGAAGTCAATTTTTGGCATCAGCTAAGTCTCATAGTGAGCTGCTGAGCTTTGCTCTACATGAGTTAAGCCTAGCGGCTCACTCTTATTTTGAATTTCTGCGCATCAAGTTAGGCCTGAAGCATCATTGCATTAATCCCAGAGTTTAAGGCATTTGCTGTAGGCTAAAGATAGCGCTGCTGAGGCTTATGAAATACCTCTTGCTGTCTCTTATCCGGGGCTATCGCCGCTTTATTTCTCCCCTATTTGCCCCAAGCTGTCGGTTTCAGCCGACCTGTTCCCAGTATGCGCTTCAGGCCATAGATCAATTTGGGGTGTTCAAGGGAGGTTGGCTTACCCTACGCCGTTTGCTACGCTGCCACCCGTTTCATCCCGGTGGTTACGATCCGGTTCCGCCTCGCGAATTGAGAGACTAAGCGATTCCCTCCGTTCTGAAGGTGACGTTGGTTCCATCGCTCATCTGCTCTAGCACCAGCATTGGCGTAGGTTTAGCAGATTGATCCCAGCGAATTGTGACGATACGCCCCTGCAGCGTAGGTTGCCAATTTCTGCGGTCGGTGGATGGACTCATGTAAGCTTCAAGGCAGTCTACCACCTGCTGCACGGTCACAGATGTGGCCTGCATAGGGAGCTTAAATAGGCGAATCTGAATTCGAAATAGGACGCCATTTTTAGCGTTCTTGCCCTGCAGGCCATACTCGACGTCAAAAGTCCGGTTGACCTGCCGCCCAGTGCTGGCGATGCCAATGACGCGGTCGGGCTGGCTCTCTCGTAGCGCTAGACTAATCTGTTCCTTAACCCTGTTCTTGACTTGGTTCACAATGGCGTTGTGAAAGCGAGGCTCTGCCATTCTCATCCGCAAATAGTCGAGATTAAATTCACGGGAGTGAATCAGATCGGGATTTCCTTCTACTTTACGTAGCGTTTGCTGCGATCGCTCCAGCCGCTTTTTCAGCTCTTGATTCTTGAAGTACTCAAACTGGAGTTGCTTTTTGAGGACGCCGACCTGCTGCTTTAGCCGGAGCATAGCAGTCCCGAATAAGACGACTAGGCTTACTGTAAACAGAGGCCAGCCATAGTGCTGCAGGTAGCCCAAGAGTTCTGGTTGAGTTGACGCCGGTGGAGACAGCGCCTCACTGAGAAGAAGAATGCCCATTGGTAGCGCTAGAAGCAATTGGAGCGTTGGCATACTTCTATCTTTCTTGGGCGAAATAGGAAAAGCCGGAGGATTTGCAGCGCCAAGCCGTGGTAAATCTTATTACATTAGTTTTAGTACGTGTTGCCTACTTGATTCGATGCCCGCACCTCAGCCCCTCTTAAACTGTGACTTGACCAGTATTCGACTCATCGCTACCGATGTCGATGGCACCCTAACCCAAGGGGGGCAAATGGCTCCGCAGCTTTTGAATGACCTGACTCGACTGCGCACAGCTGAAATCGATGTAATTTTAGTGACAGGGCGCTCGGCAGGATGGGTGAGCGCGTTTGCCCACTACTTTCCAGTCGCAGGGGCGATCGCTGAAAACGGCGGCGTCTTTTGCTCCTCCTTAGGAGACTACCAACTGTACGACGAAACTTTGGCAGCCAACCTAACGATGCATCGCCAGTCTCTCAGACAGATTTTTGAGACCCTGAAAGCGGAAGTGCCGCGACTGCAGGAGTCGGTGGATAACGCCTTTCGGCTGACCGATTGGACCTTTGACGTGGCGGACTTGACGGAGGCGGAGCTGCAAATGCTGGGCGATCGCTGCCGGGATAAGGGGTGGGGCTTCACTTACAGCACGGTCCAGTGCCACATCGCTCACCTAGACCAGACAAAAGGAAACGCCGTTGACGCGCTGCTGCGCGACACCTATCCCCATCTTTCCCAAAGCTCGGTGTTGACCCTGGGTGACAGCCCCAATGACGAAAGCCTGTTTGATAACGCGCGGTTTCCCTGTTCGGTGGGCGTCGCCAATATTCGGCACTATTGGACTCAGCTCTCGCATCAGCCGAAGTACGTGACTGAAGCGGCGGCAGGAGACGGGTTTCATGAGGTTGTAAACGCGCTGCTTAAAGCGGCATAGGGCTGAAGGGACACGGCACCGCCGTGTCCCTTTCCGTTCGTCCAGTACCCCTCAGACTCAGGGATAGGCCAGTTCTAGCCTGACGACTTAGCCCTTACGCCTGGAAAGGCAGGACGAAGGCCTGCTCCCCGGAGGTCACATACCCGGTCACCTGAGCGCTGCCGATGGTGTCACCGAGCTGAATCGGCTGCTTGCTGGAAGTGCCGTAGCTCATCACCTGCAGCGGGTTCTCGCCGTCGAGGAAGGCCTGCTCGTCTTCAAAAAGATGGATATAGGTCCGCTTTTTGAAGGGTTTTCCTGCCGTATCCACATCTGCAAAGAAGTTATCACCCACGTTCACCTCTCCAGCAAAGTAGGTTCTACCCTTCTCTAGGCTCTTCTGCGTCGTTTTGTTGAGTTTACCCTTTTTATCAGACACCACAATGTAGGCCAAGTCATCGTCATCCGCGACGCCAATAGCGTTGGCGTACTTGTCCTTTTGGCCTGTTAGCACATCGGTGCCTGGCTCATACTCAAACCCTAAGATCTCCAGTTTGCCAGAGCCCTCAGCTTTACCACTCCGGGCAACAATCGAGGTCTCAATGGCGGTTGCTTCCACATTGAGTAAGACGGCCAAGGTCGCTTCGTCAGAAGTGATGACCGTATTGCGACCAGACTGAGTGATGGTCAGCTCGCTGAAGTCATAGGACTCGAATTTGAGGATATCGCCCTCGGTAACGCTGAAGTTACTGATGGTTTTCACGCCCACCGATCTAGAGGCGATCACAAAGGTCGTGACGCCACGACCGCCAACGAGCAGATCGTCCCCGGTTCCTCCGTCGAGTAGGGACGCACCGACATTAGCAATCAGGAGGTCGTTACCGCTGCCGCCAAACAGGCGATCGCGCCCCTGGCCAGCGCGAAGTACGTCGTCCCCGTCCCCGCCAAAGAGGTAATCGTCTCCGGCCCCGCCAGAGAGGCGATCGCGCCCCGCACCACCGTTTAAGCGGTCGTGGCCTTTGCCCCCCACAATAATGTCTCTGCCCTGCTGACCAGAGGCTTTGTCATCGCCTAAACCGCCAGAAATTTTATCGTTGCCCTTACCTCCAAACAGCTTGTCATCACCCTTACGGCCAATAAGGCGGTCTTTGCCACCGAGGCCTTGCAGGATGTCGTTGAGATTGCCCGCCACGAGGCGATCGCGCCGGCCTGTGCCTACAAGGTTAAAGGTGTTGACGTTGATATCCACCACGGTGTCTGAGCGAAAGCTCAGATTTTGGATGACGACGTCTTGCTCAACGCTGGTTTCCTCGACGCTAAAGGGCACCGTATTGAAATTGACTGCCAGATATTCAGCAAAGGCGTCTTGCTGAGAACCAAATTCGGCAAAGGTGGCGACGTTGTTCTCAACGCTCAGGTCCACCTCGGCGCTGACCTCGGTAAGGTTAACGCGGTTAGCGGTGACCGCGTTGGGAAAAGAATATCCCTCACCTCCGTTGGCCAGAAAATCTGTCGTGACGATGCGGTAGGTGGTTTGGCTGCTGGAGGCCTGAAAAACCCCGTCGCGGACAATAATGTCGACGATGTTGCCGCTGTCGTCTGTGACGGCAAGCGATCGCACCCGCTGCCCCGGCGGCAGGTTGACGTCGTAGCTGAAGGTAAGGCCGCTGAGCTGGGGGAAGCGATCGGACAGGGTGTCGCCGCCGGAAGCAGAGATGCCGTGCTCGATCACCTGCAGAATTTCTTCACGGGTCAAGCTCAGCAAGACAAGGGAATAGTTGTTGCTGAGGGCGGTCTGAATGTCGAGTTGAGAAATTTGCCCCTCTAGCTTGCCAGCTTCAAGGTTGGCCTGGGTGGGCAATAAAGCGCCGTCGTCACCCACAATGCCAATGGCGCTGGTGAAGCTTCCGGCATGGGTGATAGAAATGCTGACGGCGGAATCGACGCGCTTCGCCGTGAATAAATTGGCTTGAGCAGACAGTACCCCTAGTGTGGTTGATTCGGTGCGCACCTGGGTGCTGCGCCCTTCAATGAATACGGTGGTCGTGCCGAAGATAACGCCGTCTGGGTTATCGGTTACGCCATCCTCACCACCGCCGGCGTGGCCACCGTCGTTGCCGTCACCACTGCCGCTATCGTCGTCGTCATCGTCGTCATCATCGTCATCGTCGTCATCATCGTCATCGTCGTCGTCGTTATCGTCGTCATCGCTTGCTGAAAAGGTGTTAGCGCTGATGTCGGTGGTCATCGCAAACTCTTCTAGCTGAACTGTAGACTCAGTGGACTCAAATAGTGATGTCTTCATGGATATTCGTTGTATTGCTGTGGATAAATGAAGCAAATTGATTGGTTTAATAGATGCTTACTTCCGCCAAAAATTAGCGCGTTGGCGCTGCACTTTTTCTCTAAAATCGCGGCGGATGGTGCAGTCAGGGTGAATGAAAGACGCCTCGAAACGCTGAGGACGACTGTGGCGATCGCGGCTCCAGTGGCGATTGCGTCACATCATTTGCTGCGTTTGCGATTACTGATGATTATTCACGCTACCCTTGGATAGAAAAATCAATCTGTGCCTTTTAAATATTTGTCCTACCCACAAGCACTGATACCCTTGAAACAGCGTCATTAAATTAAATTTGCGCGTAACTCCCTCTGCAAGCGGGTTTTGGCATCGCGAGGAAAACTATAATCTTGCGCTGCACCCGTAGAACTAGCCCAAAAATAAGTTCAACGACTTTCGTACAACCCGTGAAGTAGCCGCTTGGGCGATCGCCAGCACGGAACCTAGTCCTGTTAGAAAACTGTCACAAATACCTAAGAGTTTTCCGGACCGCATCCGAAAATTAGCTAGTTCAATATATTAGAAAAAATTAAAGCTGCTATAAGATTTAATATCTTAGGCAAATATTCGATACTCTGCTTACAAGAAAAGCTCAAACCCTAATTTAAAGAGCTCATAAGAATAGTTCTCGTTGAAATTTATCCAAGTATGCCAACCGCTAATTCCTATTCTGAAATGGAACAGTCAGATTGGTGCCTGTAGGCATCTAAGTAGAGCGCCGTAAGTAAACGTAGCTGTCAGGGGGAGCGCCCCCGGCGGGAGTACATGGTTAGCGTCTCGGTCTGACCCCCTCTAACTCCCCCTTGCTAAGGGGGAGAACCCAGCTTCCCCCCTTAGCAAGGGGGGATTGAGGGGGTAGAACCAGCCTGTAGAACAAGTTGTCACGTTCGCTAAACAGATACGCCCCCCGGCGGGGAGCGCCCCCCCTTTCGTTTAATTATGGCTATGCACTTATCATTGGAATCGTTTTAGGCAGCCGTGCGCCGTGAAGCGGGGAGCTGGACGTATTTGGCAGTTCACCCCCAAGTTCGGTAGAGTCTGAAGTAAAGTTTTCCGCCCGATTTGCCACCGTGAGGCATTACTGTAAGGCATTACTGTGAGGCATTGAGTATGACAGGCAAGTCTGTTTTTGTTCAGCTGAACTGGGAAGACCCCACAGCCGGTCCCCGCGCCACGACGCTCCGAGCGCCCATCGCCATTGGGCGAGACTCAAGCCAGATGCCTGAACAGGTCAGCGGGCAGGCCCTATCTCGCTTGGAGCTAGACCACAAGCAGGTCTCGCGCTATCACGCGCTGATCACCATAGTCAATCAGCAGCTCCACATTATTGATAAAAGCGCAAATGGTACTTTTCTCAATGGTCGTCTCGTCTCACCAGAGGGCCAAATGTTCACCCCTAAAGATACGCTGCGGGTCGGTCCCTTCAAAATTACGGCCTCGCTCCGTCGAGATAGCGAGACCAATGCCACGGAGCTCAACCCCGATCGCAGTCATTTAGCGAAGAGCGGCACCGGGTCAGGGCCTAGCGCCATTCTGATTGGTTTGGCAGGGGCAGCCATTTTACTGCTCATGGGGCTCGGGACCTGGGCGATCGCCCGCGGGCTGCTGGATCAGCTCCGCCCTGATCCAAACGTTGACCCGTCGTCGAGGCTGGGGCAGGTGAAGATTGAATCAGCAGCATGAGTCAGGTTGGACCTCAAGCCGGAGATGGCGACGATGGGCAGCACTGTCGCTGCTGGGTGTTGCGCTAACGTTTCTGCTGAGCAGTCCCGTGCTAGCACAGCTCACGGCGGAATCTGCCCCCGTTGTCGTAGACGGTCGGCCCCTGTTTTCGATTCAGGGCAGCGGCAGCTTAACCGCCGCTGAGCGGGCGCGCCAAATCAACGAAGAGCTGGCTCAGTATATCCAGCAGTCTGAAGACGTGGCCATCGAAGTGGTGGAGGGTGACAGGCTAGCGTACCTCCAAAACGCTGAGAGCGAAGACCCGCTAATTACGGTGACGCCCGCTGACGTGGCAACCTCAGGGGGGAACGCTATCAGCCAGGGACGCCGGTGGGCGCGGCAGCTAGAGCAAGCGCTGCGGCGGGGGCAGCGCGAGCGCAAGCCTGTTTATCTGCAACAGGCCGCGATCTACAGCCTAGTGCTGATTTTGGGGGCGATCGCAATTCAGGTGGTGCTGCAGGTGGTGGGGCACGCCGTCTCGCGCCGACTGGCGTTTTGGTTCGAGGGCCGAGGCCAAGCCTTCACTGAATGGGAACGGCCCGTGGCGCTATTCTGGCGCTTGGGGCTGCTGGGCGTTACCGTGGGTCTATGGCTCACAGTGGCATTTTACGTCACCGACGTTTTCCCCCAGGTGCGCCGGGTACGCTACGCCACGGGCGCCTTCCTCAACGCCGAAAGCATCAATCTAGGCGAGGGCACCTACTCTGCCTTAGAGCTGCTGCTAATTTTGGGGCTAACCGTTAGCCTCTGGTTCATCACCAACATCATTACCCGCCTATTTCGGCGCCACGTGCTCGAGCGCGCCCGGGTGGAAAAACGGGTGCAGGACATCCTCAGCGTTTTGATCCACTATGCCCTCCTATTTCTTGGGGTGATGGTGCTGCTGCAAGCCTGGGGAATTGATCTCAGTTCCCTGGCTATCCTGGCGAGCGTCCTGGGGGTAGGAATTGGTTTTGGGGTGCAGAACATCACCAACAACTTCATCAGCGGCTTCATCATCATTGTGGAGTGCCCCATTCAGATTGGGGATTTCATCAATGTGGGAGATTTAGTGGGCACCGTCGAAAAAATTGGCGCCCGCAGCACGGAAATTCGCACCCTGGACCAAGTCACCATCATCGTGCCCAACTCCCGGTTTTTGGAAAATGAGGTGATCAACTGGAGCCACGGCAGCCCGGTCTCTCGGCTGCACGTGCCGGTGAGCGTGGCCTATGGCTCAGACATTAATCAGGTGAAAACCGCGCTGCTAGAGGCCATCCGACGGCACCCCGAGGTGCTGCTCACCCCCAAACCGGAGGTGTGGTTTCAGGGGTTTGGGGACAGCGCCCTCGACTTTGAAATCATGGTGTGGACCGGCGACCCCCGCAAACAGTTTCGCGTCCGCAGCGATTTGAACTACGAAATTGAAGCCAGCCTCAGGCGCCACGGCATCGAAATTCCTTTTCCGCAACGGGACCTGCATCTGCGATCGCCCCAGCTTGACGATCTGATTGACACCCTCAAGCTGGGCCTAAACCACCGCGACCCAGAAAGCAAAAACGACACATGCTGAAGTTTCTGAAAAATTCCATAGATAAGCCCTCACCCCAAACCCTAGGCGGACGCTACCAGGTGATTCGTAGGCTGGCGGCGGGGGGCTTTGGCCAGACGTTTCTCGCTCGCGATCGCCACCTGCCGGGGCACCCCATCTGCGTGGTCAAGCAGCTTCAGCCCCGGTTCAGCGATGCCGCCAGCCTCAAAACAGCCCGACGCCTGTTCGATACCGAAGCCCAGGTGCTCTACGACCTAGGACACCATCCCCAAATCCCTCGCCTCATGGCCCACTTCGAGGAGGACGCGGAATTTTACCTCGCCCAGGAATACGTGGCGGGGGAGCCCTTAGAAGACGTCTTGGTAAACGGGCGCCCTTGGCAGCCCGGGCGGGTGATGGCGATGCTGCAGGACATTCTCCAGGTGTTGGCCTTTGTCCACGAGAAAAACGTAATCCACCGGGATATCAAGCCCTCCAATCTCCTCTGCCGCCGTCAGGATGGACATATTGTGCTGATTGATTTTGGTGCGGTGAAGCAGGTGAATACCGGCCTAGCAGAACCACAGAGCGGTCGCACCAATCTGACGGTGTCCATCGGCACCCAGGGCTACATGCCCAGCGAGCAGCTCAGCGGCCAGCCCCGCTTCAGCAGCGACGTCTACGCTGTGGGAATGGTGGCGATTCAGGCACTCACAGGGGTAAGACCCCAGGATTTAGCGGAAAATCCCCATACCGGCGAAGTGGCATGGCGGGAGGCAAACTCCGCCGTAGCTAGTACCCTGGATAGCGACTTGGCTACCCTGATTGACCGCATGGTGTATTACGACTTTCGCGCTCGCTATTCCGATGCTGGGGCAGCGCTGGAGGCACTGGCCGCGCTGCCCCCAGCCCTGAGAGACACGATGCCAGAGCGGTGGTACGCGCCTGAGGCGGCGCCTGAGGTAACCCACGAAGGCGATCGCCCCGCTTCGGCGCACTACGTCGCCCCGCGTCTTCGCCCCAGCGGGGAACCAACCGAAGCGGCGGTAGGAGGCTCCGCAGCTTGGGGAACTGAGGGCTCGCAAAACACAACGGCGATCGCGCCATCTGCCTCCATTTTCGCGGGAAATCGCGGCTGGATACTGGGCGGGGTAGCCGCCGTGCTGGGGCTGGCGCTGCTGCCCATGGGCGTGGGGCGCCTGCGACAGGTCGAGCAGAGCGCGCCATCCCGGGCTGCGGATCCGCCCGCGGAGCAGACTGTGGCGGAAGCGGTCTCTGAGCAACCAGCTAGAACCGCCGCTGCCGATTCTGCCACAGAGGGCAATGCAGAAAACGTCCCCGCAGAGCCGGCAGCGACTCCAGACTGGGTTGAGCAGGCCGATGCGCTGCGGCAGCAGGGCCAATACCCCGAGGCGCTAGACACCTACGCCCAGGCGATCGCCGCCGACCCCAACTCTGCCCAGGCTCACTGGGGCAAGTGCTACAGCCTCAATCGCCTTATGCAGCCCGAGGCCGCCATCGCCGCCTGCGATCAGGCCTTGGCCCTAGACCCAAACCACGCTGACGCCCTGTCGAGTAAGGGCTACGCCCTGCAGCTTCAGGGACTACAGGAGCCGGCACTAATGCTGTTCAACCGGGCGATCGCCAGCGACCCAAACCACGTTGACGCCTTGGCAAATCGGGGGGCGGCGCTGCTGGCCCTGAAGCGCCCCCAGGAGGCTTTGGCATCTCTTGACCGGGCGATCGCGGTGCAGGCCGATAGGCCAGAGGCCTGGAACAACCGCGCGGCAGCGCTCTGGGCGGTGGGGCAGCGGAGCGGAGCGGTGGAATCCGTTGAGAAAGCGCTGGCCCTCAAGCCAGATTATGCCGAGGCCCAGGCCCTCCGGCAGCAGATGCGCGATCGGGGATATTAAGGCGCAGGGCAAATCCCCTATCCGCACCATCGCGCCTCGTGCTAGAGCGTGTAGGTAAAATTCTCCACCAGCATCCCCGGCACCCAGCTTCCCCCCAGGTCGCGGTGCCCGTAGCTCCCCACCTCCGGAATAAACTCCTGGGTATCCGTCAGCGCCAGTAGCTTGTCCCCTAAGAATTGGTAGAGGCTCTCGTCAAACCGCAAATTCTCAATCGGGGCCACCAGCTCACCCCCCTCGACCCAAAAGCAGGCGTAGCGGGTCATGCCGGTGATGCGCCCTGAGGGGCGATCGCTCCAGTTGAGGTAATGCACATTAGAGAGGTACAGTCCGGTATCCAAAGTCTCTAGCACTTTCGAGAGCGGCAGCGTCCCCGGAGCCACATCAGGCGATCGCAGCCCTTCATAGCCCGCCGCACCGTTGGCCTGCTTGCCGTACTCTTTCGCGGTGCGGGAGCTGATTAGGGTGTTGACCAGCTGCCCCCGCTCAATCAGTGGCAGAACTTCGGGCGCAGCCTCCCCCAGCTCGTTGAACCGGGGCACCAGTCCGTGGCTGAAGTTTTCCGTCAGGGTAAAGTGCTCCGACAGGGCCTTATCTCCCCGCTGCAGCGCCGCCAGAGCGCTACTGCCCCGCTGCAGGGCCGCCTCGCTGACGCCGCCCCAGGACAGCATGGACACCAAATCGGCGACCGCGGCGGGGGCAAGGTAGGTACGATACTCCCCCCGAGGCACCGAGCGCGGCGGCTGCTCCAGACGAGCCAGCTGCTGCACCGAGCGGCCCAGCTTTTCCCGGTAGTCGGCTCCATCCCAGCGATCGCCCGCCACGGTGCCCTTGACCGCCCGCCCCTCCGGCGTAAATAGGGAGTAATCTAAGGTGAAGGAATCGGTGGCGAACCAGTGACGCTGCCCCGCAGAGTCAGCGTAGCCCCGCACCGCCGCTCCTCCAGCATAGAGGCCCGTAAAATCTAAGTCGCGCACCGCCGAAAGAATGGTGCTGGCGGCTTCCTCCGACGCCAGCAGGCTTCCCTGATGCACGTCGTGGCTGGTGCTGCTGCCCTGGGGCACCACCTGGTAGGGGTCCACCGGCAGGGTGGGCAGCTCCTGCCGCAGAGTAGCGATCGCCTCCTGGGCGACCGCAAGGTCCGCGGGTCCATGGCCCGTAATCGGCACAGAATAGCTCTGGGTGCGCTCCTGAGCCATTAGGGTCAGGTTAATTTCGCCGTCAGTGACTATCCCCCCTTGCCGCACCTTAGCCTGATTAAAGCGGAGAAACTGGCTCTGCTCTCCGACCAGGGTGAGGGTGAGATGCTCCCCCGGTTTGAGGCTATCTATCAGGGCGGCTGAGAGCTGAGCAAAGCTCTCCTCCAGTTGTGAGGTAAACGTCGTTAGTGAGGCCGCTGCTACCGTCATGCCGCGCCTCCAAATACCTCGATATTCTCAAAGGCACACACCGGGGAGCCGTGCCCCACGCGAATCACCTGATTGGGCTCCCCCTTGCCGCAGTAGGGCGTGCCGTAGACTTCCCAAGTAGAGCGATCGCCCACATGGGTCAAGCTGTGCCAAAACTGGGGCGTGGTGGCCCGGTAGTTGGGGTTGCGCAGGGTGCGGGTGATTTGTCCATTTTCAATCAGCTTGGCGTACTCGCAGCCGAACTGGAACTTGTAGCGCTGGTCGTCGATGGACCAGGAGCGGTTGGCCTCCATGTAGACGCCGTGCTCGATGCCGCTGATCATCTGCTCAAAGCTCTCGCTGCCGGGCTCCAAATTGATATTGGCCATGCGGTCGATGGGGGGGCGGTTCCAAGAGGTGGCCCGGGCGCAGGCCACCCCTGGCACCCCAAGGCGGGACTGGCTCTCTAGGCTGCCCAACCCCCGCAGCAGCCGACCGTCTTGAATCAGATACTCCCGCGTGGCCGGTGCCCCAGTGTCGTCAAACTGGTAGCTGGCAAATTCGTGGGCCACCGTGGGGTCGAAGGTGATGTTCATCAACGGCGAGCCGTAGTCCAGGTGGCCGAAGTCGGCGGGTTTGACGAAGCTACCCCCGGCGTAGTTGCGCTCGTCTCCCAAAATGCGGTCTAGCTCCAGCGGGTGGCCGACGCTCTCGTGAATCTGCAGCATCATCTGGTCTGGGGCAAGCACCAGCGTTGTGGCGGTATCGGGGCACTCTTCGGCGGTGAGCAGCTCTAGGGCCTGCTCTGCCACGCGCCGCGCCTGGGGCGCTAGGGTGTTGGGCACGTGCTCCCAGCCACCCTGGTAGCAGTGGGCCCGGAAGCCATTGTGGGTCCGCGGCTGCACCACAGGACCATCCTGGGCCACAACGCCGAAGTGGCTTTCAATCATCGCCAGCCGCTGATATACCTCCGAGCCGTTACTGCTGACGAACCAGGTCTCGCGATCGGTGACGGCGGCGTTGGCCAGGGTCTGGACAATGCGGTCGGAGATGGCCATGTGGCTGCATAGGTCCACTAAAAGCTGATTGACCTCACCAGCAGACAGGGCAGAGAGGGCCGTCTCCACTGGAGAGGCGTAGCGACCGTTGACCTGAGGGCGGGCAGCCTGGGTGGCGGCGTAGATGGCCCATTCACTGGCCGTTTTGGCCTGCTGGTAGGCGATCGCCGCCGCACTGAGGAGCTGTGCTTCTTCAAGGGCGTTGGTGGCCCCGTAGCCAATGTGGCCATCCACCATCACCTCCACCATCACCCCTTGCTCTAGCGATCGCCCATTGTGCTGGGGTTTGCCGTCTCGCACGGTGTAGTGACTGCTGCGTTCGCGTACCCCCCGCAGCCCAATCCAGTCGGCGGGAAGGTCAATTTTAGAGAGAATTTTGCTGAGATGTGGGGCTAGGTCGGTGTGGGGCTTTGTCAAGAGTGAGGTCATGGAAAGGTCTCACAGGGTCAGCTGGATTTTCCTAATTATCCTGACAGGCTAGCACACCAACGTAGATAGGTATGGTAGATGCACCCTGATTCAAATCCCCGGCTCTTGTAGCTGGGGATTTTTTTTGCTCGGCGAGCGTTGATGGAAACGGGGTTGCCGTAGAAAGTCAGCGTAGCAACTTCATCGTTGAGGGGTAGCGAGGCAGACTACAGACTGCTCGTGGGCCTTTTGAACTGGCCAATGGCAGTTCAGGAAAGCTCCAAGCTCGGCGATCGCCCACCAGCCAGCGGTAGGCCGCTAGGGTGTCTTTTAGGGCGGCGGGGTAGGGGTGCTCCGGGGCCAGCCGGTAGCCTAGGGTCAGCACCCCAGCACCAAAAGCCTCGGCCAAGTCCGCCTCCAGCGCCTTCACTTGGGCGAGGGGATGAGGCGGTAGGGAGAAGCCAGCGCTAAAGTACGATCGTATTTCCTCGGGCGAATAGCCGCATTCCAGCCACGCCCGTCAGCAGGCCGTAAGCTCCCCAGCCCAGGCCACCAACGACAATTACAAAAGGCCGGGAGATAGGGCACAGCCACGGGCACAAGGCAGCGCTCGTCCCCCCCTGAAGAATCGCTCCGGCCAAGCTGGCCACAAGCCAGCCCCAGACAGGCCGCCCTTGACGGCCCAGCAAAAGGGATTGGGCTAGGGCCATGCCCAAAACAGGAATGGGGGCCGCTATCACATTCAGCCAAAACCCTTCCCGCAGACCTAGATGGGTATGAAGCAGGTCCACTAGGGGCCGGTACAATCCTTGGCTAAAGGCCATGAAATAGGCACCCACAATCCAGCCAATAGCACTGGCAACGGGCCACCAGCGGAGTTGGCTAGACCGGATAACGGCTCCTTGCAGGGAGCCGAGGATGGCGCCTGCCAATAGAAGCGTCGCCATAAACTGCAGCCCGTAGTTTTCAAGGCCATTGACGATGGCGCCGCCGATAAAGTTGGCGATCGCCCAGGCCAACAGGAAACGATGCCGGTGGGTGGGCCGGGAAGTTGAGTGATGCATGGGGCTTACGGTCCTGAAATAATAGGTTCAAGCTTCGGGCTGCGCCGTTGTGCAGCGCACCTTGAGCGCCTGGTCGAAGTCAAGGTAGCCCTGATGGCTAACGGCATAGACGCCGCGCAGGGCGAGGAAGGGAACGAGGAGCCCAGAGTTTTCGTGGACTTGGCGAAAGCGGGTTTGTTGGTGGTCGTCGATGGCGTCGAAGAGGAAGGTGTGCCGCACGGTGAACAGGGCGGGGGCGGCGAAATGCCCTCGCCAAACGAAGGAGCGAGGCGGGTCGATCTCCAGAAATTCTGCCGTAATCCAGTGCTGGCCAAACTGTTTGAGGTCTTCGCGAAAGCGGATAGATTGGCCGACCTCGAACTGGGCGATCGC
>JBHJHJ010000061.1:0-41467 GCA_050330955.1 Elainellaceae cyanobacterium
GGTTGGCGTTTTTTGTTTTGTGAGATTTTTGTGTTGGTGGGGATTGTGTGGGTCAGGGGTTATTTCGTCTTGGGCTGTTTGCGCATTCGGGATGATATGTGTCCTGACGGGGCGATCGCTGTGGGCTAAGAGGGACCGATTCTAGGCCTGCCACAGTTGTCGCCTAGTTATCGCCCTGGTCTGCTTGGATAGGCTCGATGGAAATGGCGCACCCATCGACTGGCCCGTAAATTGATAGGTTTGGTCACAGAACCTTAAAATACTGCGGCGCTGGGGGAGGTGGAGATCGAGCAGGTACGCATAGTCCTGGGTTTTCTGCTTACGCAACAGCCGCTTACGGGCGTCCCTATCCACCACCTCTTCGAAAATGGGCACTCGCCCTTCCACGCAGCAGGCCACCTCTTGCCACGTAAACGTTAGGTTTCCTAACTGCCCATCTTGGTTTTTGCAGAGTACGCTGGGGGATGGGGTTTGGCGCAACCCCTGCACCCGAAACACATGGCAAGCCTGCAGCAGCTCTAAGGGAAGCAGCAGCGCCGGAATTTTAGCTTTGTGCAGCTGCTTTTGGTAGCTGCGCAGGGGCGCGAGTTCCCCAATGCGGTGGAACCGCAGCCCACGAATTGGCAGATGGGTCCGCGCTGTGTAGGGATCAATGGACGAGATTTCGGCAAAGGCGGCGATCGCGCGATCGCGGTCAGCCGCAGCGGGGGGCCGTAGAACCAGCAGCGCTTCCACCGGTGTGGTTAAAGCCTGGCTGGTAGATGCTGGATCAGTAGAACCTTGGCCGGCAGAAGCTTGACCGGCAGAAGCTTGGCGAGCAGCGCTAGCATCAGTAGGGGCCGGATTAGCCCGGACCGATTGAGCGGCTTCTGGGCTGGCGGCTGACGCAGCGGCAAGCCGAGCAATGCCCTGTCTGGCCTGCTGAATGACCTGGCGGTTTATGGTGGACTGCAGCAGATGGCGGTAAACCTTCAGCGCTTGCTCCGGGCGCTGGTACACTTCATGGAGCTGACCGGCATAGAGCTTTACCCATGGGTTTTGGGGCTGTTCCTTAAGCAGGGGTTGAAGCAGGCGAGACGCTTGGGAATAGTCTCGCCGCTGGATGGCGGCGGCAATCTGCTCAATCATAGGTCCATGGGAATGTGAATCGGCTCAAGAGGTGTGGCGACATCGCAGCCCGCCGCAATTAGGGTCATGGCGGCGACCGGCGCAGTGACGGCCCGCAGAATGCGCGTCCCTAGGCTAGCAGGCTGATAGTCTGCCGCCATAGCTGCCTCAACCTCACCCTCGGTCCATCCCCCTTCGGGACCCACGGCCAAGACAACGGCAGCCGGGATCGCGCCGAGGTCGGTCAGATGCTGAAGTAGGTGAGTCTCGGAACGCCGCGCCGTACAGATATATCGTACCGGTCTGAATGCCGCCGGAGCCTGGTGACGCTGTACCACTGGGTCCAAAGCATCGCGCCAAGGGATCGCCGGGTAGACTCGAGGCCAGTGCTGTCGCTCCGACTGCTCAGCCGCCTCGCGGGCAACCCGCTGCCAGCGCTCCAGCTTATGGGCACTTGGTTTAAGGATGACGCGATCGCTCGTAACCGGCTGAATGTCATACACACCCAGCTCTGTGGTTTGTCGAATAATATCTTCCATGCCGGTCTTTGGCATGGCCATCTGCAGCGTTACCTGGCAGGGAAGCTCGGTGGGCTGGTGATGGGGACCCAGGACTTGAGCCTGGGTCTCACTGTTCAGCGCCGCGACCCAGCCGCTATCTTGCTCGTCTAGAGCAATGAAGCGATCGCCCCGGCGGAGGCGAAGCACCCGGCAAAGGTAGTGTCTTTGCTCAGGGTCAAGGTGGAGCGTAGCGCCGCTCAGCTGTTCAGATGAAATTGCGATTCGCTGCAAATCCGTCATGGCAAATCCGTCATGGCAAATCCGTCAAAACTGGCCCCATATCAAATTGCTATGGAGAACAGACCCCCCGCAGCCAACTTGCAATTCTGTCAGTGGCCCTATAGGGTCTAGTATGGTCTAGATGCCGCCACGGCGTCAGATGACTCACATTCGTACAATGTCGTCACGTTTGACGGATTGCGAATGCGGTAACGTTAATCTTCAATAAATGTATCCAAATAGTCCTTAAGGTGCGATTATGGAACCCGATGTGAAGCAAAATACCCCCGGTTTGGCGCCCGATCCGACGGGTGCCGACAGTGACATCAAGCTTGACGCTGAGGTGGGTGGCGTTGAAGGCAGCCTCCGAGTAGACGGCCCGTCAGAGTATGACCCGGCTGACGCAGCCTATCCCAGCGACGCGGACGTAGCCGTGTCTGAGGAAACCGCTAATGCTAAAGAGCAGTGGCAGAAGATTGGGGAACAGGCCTCAACGTTTCTCTCTGAACTTCCAAGCTATATCTCAGACTTTTTCTTTCAGTACAAGCGCCCTATCATCACCATTGGCCTAATTCTAGGCACCGTCCTGGGAGTGAAGGTGAGTTTAGCCGTCCTCGATGCAATTAACGATGTGCCACTGCTCGCGTCCACCTTCGAGCTCATCGGCATCGTCTACTTCATCCGCTTCTGCTACAACTATTTCCAGTCGGACGACTTCGTCACCCTCAAAGCGCAGGTGCTAGGCCGTAAGGACAAGCCCTTAGACAATTTAGCTTCTAAGGATATCGACAGTTAGCGGTCTGTGCTAAAGGTGAAAGTCCACCGGTAGTTTACTGGTAGAGCAGAGGCAACATATGAATTTGCCTCTGCTTTGTTATCGCTAGCCCCGCTGTAGCCATCGCGCAAAGCGCACTTTATTGGCCGCATAGACCGCAGGCTGGTGATGCTCTGCAATTATCCAGAGCGCAAATGAGCCATGGCATAGGAGCGCTGCAAAGGCCCAAACTTCCGGAAACCAGGCCCAGCGGCTGTCGGGCAGGGGCGGGAACATGTAGGTTGCCATACCTACGATGGAAAAGGGAACCAGTGCTAAGACCAGCGAAATAGCCCAAATTACTGGTGTTTCTGGCTGCTGACCTGGCTTAGACCAGCGATTTCCGAGCCAGCGCCAGATTGCGGGACGAGGGGCATCTAGGACGCGAACGAACTGTTCAGCGTAGCTGATGTCAAACATGTGGCGGCAAAAGCTGCAGGCAAAGGCATCCATCAGCGCTAGCCGAGAAATTTGGCCGTGACGACAGACGGGGCAAAGGTATTGCCCATCGGGAGAAAGGGATTGATCTGACATAGGCGATGCGATCCAACTTCTGTAGGATAGATCAGCTTTAGCAGACTGGGGCCTTATTGACGCATAAGGTCACACGAGAGTCTGCAGGTCGCATTCAGCTGCTGGAATAGCGCGTCGACTTCGGCGTGCAGACTGAGGAGCTCGACCTGGTGGGCGGGATGGTAGGGCAGCGGACCAATCGACTGGGCTGCGGTAGTTTGAGGTGTAGTGGACCGGGGCACAGTAACCTGTGAACTTATTGCTGATGCAGAATCCTTCGATGCGTGGCTTAACATGATTTCTGGCTTGTTTTAAACTATCCAGCCGCCGCTCGCAGCGCTGGTGGTGAAAGTACGCTCAGAACTGTAGGGTTATGCAGTGCGTATTGGAACACTTCTGATAGGCCTGTCTGATGGGGCTGCAAAATGCATGAAGCAGGCAGGCGTTTATCGCAGGTTCAGCATATGATTGTACCGGCGCTTCCAATACTATCAGCCAGAGCTGTGGCGCTTTCCAGACTGGTTCATCTACTTTGGCCCCATCTAGCGCAATTTATCCCTTACAGCGGCGCGGTAAACAGCAGCTTAGAGATGACTTGAGGGACCGGCAGCAGAATCAGGACCAAAAGCCCCAGCGTCAACAGGCCTAGAAAATCTCTCGTATTGTCTAGCTCGCTGACGTCATTGAGCGCTGGCTCATCGATGATGGGCATGAAGAACAATAAAATCGCCCAGATGAGCAGCTCATTTTGCACAAACGCCAGAGCGAGCACCAAAAAGCGGGTCACCTGACCAATGACCACCCCGGCCCGCTGGCCGAACATGGCGTGAACAATATGCCCGCCATCGAGCTGTCCGACCGGAATTAGGTTCAGAGCCGTTACCACCATACCCAAGCAGCCTGCGATCGCCACCGGATGCAGATCTAGGGCACTCGTGGTGAGAATTTGGCCCCCCAGCGCTAGCCGACTCAGCAGCGCGATCAGCAGGGAGGCGCTGGGGTTGAAGGAAGATATGTTAAACAGGCTAGACTCCTCACTCAGCGTGACCAGAGAGGAATGGGCTAGGCCCCAAATTAAGATGGGCACCGTGACGATGAAGCCGGCCAATGGCCCAGAGATCCCCACGTCGAACAGGGCTTTTCGGTGGGGCAGGGGCGATCGCGTTTGGATAAAGGCCCCAAAGGTGCCGAAGGGAAAGATTGCCGCAGGGGGGACAGGAATAAAGTAAGGCAGCGTTGCCCTGATGCGATGTCGACGGGCAGCCAGGTAGTGGCTCAGCTCATGCACCGCCAAAATTGACAGCAGCGAAAGGCTGTAGGGCAGCCCCGTTGAGAGCTGGCGGAAGCTGGCTTCAAGGTCTTCCGCGGCTAGACCCGTCATCAGCACCCCTGCGAGGGTAGTGGTGAGCAAGGTCACAAGTAAAAGGGCTACAGCAACCAGAGGGCGGGAGCGAAAAGATTTGCTCCGCTGGGTGAACGTGTTCGGAACTAAGGTGAAGAAGGGCTTACCGTCTAGTCCCTCTTGAAACACCAGCAAAAAGCGATCGTCAAACAGCCGCTGAATATTTTTCCAAATGGTTTTGTAGGCATCTTCTGGAGATGTTCTAAGGGTGCCTTTGCACACCACCGCCTGCGGGCGATATTCAATATTTCTTAAATAGTAGACCGCCCAGGGAAAACAGGTTTTGAGCGCTTCTTCGTCTTCCTTGTTGATGGGACGGGGTGGGGGCTGGGACGGCGCTGACAACGGCACCACGGCAGCGCTGGCTTGCTCGGCTGACAATCGTCCCTCTTTAGATTGCCCCTCTTTAGAACCTGGCCCTGAGGGCTGATTCGTCTGCGGTGAACGATAGCTTTCCTTGGGGCGGCCCCACTGAATCAGCAGCCAGTAGACAATCGGACACCCAATCAGCGGCACTAGTAGCCACACCATGGGGATATCGCTGCCGCCGCTAATCAAGGTCCAAGCCGTCCAGATAAACGCAGGCAGCATCATCACAGCCCACAGCAGCCAAACCGGCGTACGCGTGATGTTAGCGACGCTCCGTCGAACGATAAAGTATGTGAATATCCCAAGCAGGATCAGCCAAAACACCATGCGCAACGTCTCAAGCAATATTGAACTGCCTACCCACTATCCTACGGCCCGCAGCACAAAGCATCGACATAGTGGCTTAAGCGACGACCTGGTTGCACAGCAGCTCCTATTTCCAGAATAACGCCTCATCCCGCATTTCTATCTTTAGAGATAAGCGCACCATGACCGGGCGCCTTGCGTCCAGCGCTTCCAATACATTGAACTCTTATTGCGCTAACGGGACTGACGGGGCTCGAACCCGCAACTTCCGCCGTGACAGGGCGGTGCTCTAACCAATTGAACTACAGTCCCCTGTAGTTTTGCCTATCCAAAAGCGCCTGCTCTCTCAAGGCGATCTCCATTCTTGCGACTAATTCAGAATTTGTCAAACACTTCACTACACGAATCTCAACAACTCAGTTTAATGGGGATATCAAACAGACCGTGCTGTGATTAGGACAAAATTGTGCTGCTACAGGAAAAAACGCTCATCCGCAACGCAACAGTGGCTGACCTGCCTGCCATTGTCAATATCTACAACTCCACAATCCCGAGCCGCCGCGTTACTGGCGATATTCAACCGGTTACGGTTGAAAGCCGCCGTGGCTGGTTTGAGGCCCACTCAGCCCAGGCCTACCCCATCTGGGTTGCGCAACAAGGAAACAGCATCGCAGGTTGGTTTAGCTTCCAGCCTTTCTATGGCCGTCCCGCCTATCAGAAAACGGCAGAGATTAGCATTTACGTCGCGCCAGACTATCGTCGTCAAGGTATTGGATCCAGACTGCTTAAACAGGCGATCGCCGAAGGGCCTGCCCTAAAGTTCGTCACCCTGCTAGGATTTGTCTTTGCTCAGAATGAGCCCAGCTTGCAGTTGCTAGAGCGGTTTGGATTCCGAGAGTGGGGATTTTTGCCCAGCGTAGCCGAGTTTGATACAGGAACCCGGGATCTGGTGATTATGGGATGCAAGCTGGCGCCCCGGTAGCCCGCTTGTGCTCGTCTAGGCCAGAGCGTTAGGCCGACCGATTAGACTGGTTTGTGAGGCAGTGCTGTTGCAGGAACGCCACGAGCCAGTCCTTCACCTGCCAGGTGGCGCGACAGTCGTCTTCGTTGTAGCGCAATATCTTGGAGATAGCGTTGCGATCGCCCTGGGTAACCCATTGGTCGTACCAAAAAATAGACTGAGCACCGTTAGCCCCCTCGTCTCGCCAATCGAATCCAACCCAGCGAGCAATAGACTTGAGGGCGTAGCTCTCGGTGGGCAGGGTGGCCGTCTGGATGACGCGATCGTGCAGGTCTACGAAGCGTTTCAGTAGCCATTGAACCCGATGACTGGGGGTACCGTAAAGCTCGGCGAGCTTTTGTATGGCCTGGGCCTCGTAGGGACAAAAATGATAGATGGGGGCCGTGGGGTAGCGGTGGGTCAGCGAGAGAAACTGCCGCCAGATAGTGCCCTCTTGTTCAGGCAACTCAGCGAAGAAAGCGTGAAACGTAGATTTTGAAGCATTGCGCGCGATATCTCTTTCCACCACCAAAACCCCATGAAGATACATCAGCTCCCGTTCTGGTGCCGCTTCAATGTCAAAATAGAGCTCTACCGGAGCGGTTGGCAAAAACGCTGCGAGGGCTTCAGGGGTAAATGACGGCGCATCAATCACAGGCAAGGCCCTGTTTTGATAGGCTGACTGGGCCTGGCGGACCAGCTTGTTGGCCACCTGCGGCCCAAAGCCGGGCAGAGGCTCCAGCAGGGTAGAGGATACTTTTGATAACTGCTCTACCGTTGTAAGCATTAGTTCCTTGAGGTAGACATATCGGTTAGGGGTAACCCCAGGAAGCAGGGAGAGATGCCGCTTCTGTTGAGCGATTTGATAGCACTGGCTAAACCATTGACAGAGGTCGCAGCGGTTGCGAGCGATGAACACATCGGGCTCAGCCGCCATGCGCAGCGACTCAATACAGTGGGTGAGGGTCTCCTCCATTTTAGGAAGCTGATTCACCAAATTAACCGCGTAGCGCTTACCCTCCTTAAGAATCAGCCAGCTCGTCTCAGGCCAAGCGCCCTGGGTTTCGGCCAGCAGATAGGTGTGAAAAGCAGAAACAATCTGATAGTCGGCCTTCGGGCGCTTGCCGAGCTTAATATCGATGACGTGATAACACCAGTCTCCCAGGTCTGACCAGCCCGGCTGGCGCACCAAAAGCTTGGGACGGCCCACCAGAACGGTGCCGTCAGAGCGCTCAAGCCGCACTACCCCGTTGACAATGGCGCTAACGCCAGTACGCATCAGCTCAAGCGTAGCTTCAGCACCTGCCTGCCAGTCATGGGGTAGGTAACAGGGCTGATGCGCAGAGTAGCCCGCAAGAATCTGCTGCTGATGGCTGAGGCTATCTTGCTGCAGCTTTTGGAGATAGTCGCTGGCGGGGTCGCGCTGCATTTGATCGCCGTAGACGTCTAAGAATGCCCGCCTGCGGCAGCGCTGATAGTGGAGCAGCAGGGTGTTGGTGATGGTCAGCGGCACGTAGTGGTCTTCTAGGCGCCAGTCATAGAGAAAAGTACGCTCAGCGGCAAGTCGCTCAATGCCAGGCTCGGATGCGGTAGAATTCGAGGCGCTAGGACCCACAGCGACGACCCGTCGCTGCATTGTCTTCCACACTTCTGAGCGACGGACGGTGATAGCTACGCCCCCCTCAAAGCCGAACCAGTGGTATAAGAATATCTAGTCGCCGCAGTCATAGCACCGCACATAAATCTATGGTTGCCATTGATGCATTGCCCTATACGACTTTAACCCGATTTTAGCGCTTTGTCTCCTGTCCTACGCTTCTTTCATGTCCCTCCATCATGACTATGGTATCGACCGCGCTACACCAGTACCGACAGCAGTTTCCAAGTTTGAGCTGTGGTCACTATTTCAATTTTGGGGGGCAAGGCCCCATACCCCAAGTCTCCCTTGAGGCAATCCAGGCGGCTCACGCGCAAATCCAGCAGCTTGGTCCCTTTTCTGGGCGGGCAAATCAGTGGATTGCTAAACAGACTCAGCGCGTCCGGCAAGCGATCGCCGCCGACCTTGGCGTTGAGCCTGCCACCATCACCCTCACCGATAGCGTCACCACCGGCTGGAACATCCCCCTGTGGGGACTAGACTGGCAGCCGGGAGACCATATTTTGCTGACGGACTGCGAGCACCCCGGCGCAATCGCCACGGTGCAAGAGCTGCAGCACCGCTTCGGCGTTGAGGTATCGGTCTGCCCCATAATGGACACCCTCAACGAGGGCTGCCCCATTGATGTCGTGCGCTCCCACCTACAGCCCAACACGCGGCTGCTTCTCGTGAGCCACATCCTCTGGAATACAGGGCAAGTGTTGCCCCTAGAGTCGATTGTGGAAGTCTGCCACAGCCATCAGGGCCAGCGCGGCGCCGTAATGGTGATGGTGGATGCGGCCCAATCCGTAGGGGTGCTGCCGCTGAACTTAGACCAGCTTGGGGCTGATTTCTACACCTTCACCGGCCATAAATGGCTCTGCGGGCCGGCGGGTTTGGGTGGGCTCTACATCCATCCAACAGCCTTGGACGCCATTCGCCCCACTTTCATTGGCTGGCGCGGCATCACTAAAGATAGCTCCGGCCAGCCCACGGGCTGGGAGTCGGACGGACGCCGCTTCGAAATCGCTACCTCTGCCTACACCCTATATCCTGGCTTGACCGAGGCGATCGCCCTCCATAACCGCTGGGGCACCGCAGGCGATCGCTACCGTCGCATCTGCCAGCTCAGTGACTATTTGTGGCGAGGGCTGCAGAAGATCCCGCGGGTTTGCTGCCTGCGGGCAAGCACACCTGAGGCAGGATTGGTGTCGTTTGTGATAGAGCCCAGAACGGCACCCCATGCCCAAATCGTGGCTCAGCTAGAGCAGAAGGATATCATGGTGCGCACGATCTTAGACCCGGACTGCATCCGTGCCTGCGTCCACTATTTCACCACTGAGGTAGAAATTGACCATTTGCTCAAGGCCTTGGGGCAGATTTTGGAATGAAATGGTGAGATTCCTGAGATTTCCGTAGTCGGCCCACAGCATCAGAGCGACTAGCCCTGTGCTATAAATTGGTGGATGTGGCGCTACACTACTGTCGGCCTGCGGCGAATACTATCGCATCAAGATATTGGGGCAATATGACCTGAGCTGTAATGAGTGAACCGACACAAACCTCTAACATCGCAGCGCTATGTCGACAGTTCGATCAAGTTTTCTGCGTCAGTCTTCCCCATAGTCAAGACCGTAGGCGTTACATCGAGGGCTATTTTGTTGAGCTTGGCATTAGCGACTACACGTTCTGGGATGCTACTGATAAAACTGATTCTGTTGTCGAGCAGTATTATCGTCGGGGACTTGTCCAGCAGTATCCGCCCTGTTTTCGCTGCGGCCAATATACCTGCGGTGATGATACTTGCAACAATGTTTTGATTGCGCCCCAGGTTGCAACATTCATTACCTACCTGACCCTATGGCGAGAGATTGTCCGTGCCGGCGTTGGACGGGCCTTTGTTGTGGAGGACGACGTCAAGTTTACACCCTATGCTGATCAGGCTGCGCGCCAGATTGTGACAGCTCGGAGGCTTGATGCTATAGATTTTCGCGCTGATGTGCCTAGCCTCCTGCGCTTAGGCTGGGCTCTATGCCCGGAGCACCAGGCGTCTGAGGCTTATACATTCGAGCCAGATGTCGTGCGCTTCTCAAACCCCTGCCATGCTCTAACCCGCGCAATGGCTGAGCTGCTACTGAACAAGTTTGAAAAGATTACCACCACCGTCGATGTCTATCAGCATCAAATCATTGCTGCTAAAGCCACAAACTACACGCTTATGCCGCCGCTAGCTTATGAGTTGTCTTGGAGCGTAGGTGAGTTTGACTCCTTGATTCATCCTAAGCAGATTCGGATTACCTACTTACAGGAGCACCAGCCTGAGGCTAGGGCAGCGATTCAGCAGGCAACGCGCTCATTTGAGACACATCATGCTCACATCCTCTACCGGCCACTGCTGGTCTTAGGACATCCCCAATGCGGCTCGGACTACATGAGCGCGCTGCTGAAAGCATTTGGCCTCGATGTTGGCCATGAAAGAATGGGGCAAGATGGGATTTCCTCCTGGATGTTTGCCGCCGATGACGACCAGCTTCCCAACGCGCAGGACCTGCATTCGGCTTCCACTGGCCAAAAATACTTCAAACACTGCATTCACCACGTCCGCAGCCCCAAATCGGCTATTCCCAGCATTATGCGGGATAGCCAGTATGCGCCGCTGTCCTACGGGTTTAGGCAAAAGCATATCCAGCTTGCTTTTGGGGTTGACTTAGAGGAATGCGTCTCGGACTTGGAAAAGGCGGTGCTAAGCTACGTCTATTGGAATAGGTTAGTGAGCGATCGCGGGGTAGATCTGACGGTGCGTATTGAAGATGGCGAAGCGCCGCTGCTGACGTTTTTACAGCGTGCCGCATTGGTAGATGAGTCTGTTGATCTAGAGAGCTATCAGGCCCTACCTCCCAAGCAAGCCAATGCTGACAAAGCTAATCAGAGTAAACGCTATGATAAATTCACGCTGGCTCGAGCCGGTTGGCAGTCTGTGCCTTCGAAGAGCTTAGACCTGCTGAATGAGCAATGTGCTACATATGGCTATGACCCGATCGAGCCCAATTGGCTAAGGACATTATGGAACCTCATCCGCCGCTAGAACCTGAGGTCCCCGCATTTGTGCAGCATACGCTGCGTCCGCTGGGTTGGTTAGACGCCGCTAAGGTAAACCTACCCATTGACGCTAATGGAGCACCATTACCCTGGTGGACATATCCTGCTATTGAGTTTGTTGCTACCTGGGTCCGCCCAGAAATGCGGGTGTTTGAGTACGGCGGCGGTCACTCAACGCTTTGGTGGGCGAAGCGGGTCCAGCAGGTAACCACCATTGACCATGATCGGAGCTGGGTAGCCAAGATAGAAGGCTCACTGCCTGCGCCCCACATCATCTCCTATGTCTCGGCAGATGTAAAACCACATGAGGCGATCGCGGCCTACGGCACCTACTTCCAGAGCCAACCTAGGACGGATTTCCCCTACGACGAGGCGCGCATTACCCGGCGGGGACTGAACGATGCCGACTTTGTCGGCTACGTCGATGCGATCAATCGTTACCCCGGATCCTTCGACTGTATTGTGATTGATGGCATGGCGCGGCGGCTGTGTGCCCACGCGGCCGTGAAGAAGCTCAAGGCTGATGGCATCATTTTATTTGACAACGCCAACCGCAGTGACTACCTAGAGGGCTATCAGTATTTGACTCAAAGTGGATTTGTCCAAGTTCGACTATGGGGCTCTGTGCCGGGAGCCGCATTTCCCTCATGCACCTCAATATTTTTACGGGATATCCGAGCACTACCTCAGCTAGACTTCCAGTCCTCGCTGTTTGATATCCCTGAATATTAAATCAAATATATCTAGCGATACTAAATTTTCCGTGAACTGTGAAGTGAGAGAAGGGGCAAGGCGCAGCCCGCTCCACCTCTCACAAATCATTCAGGATTGCTATGGGATTATTTCTTACAGGCTCTTTTCTCACGATGCCTTTTCAATAAACTTGAGTAGTCGAGGAAGGATCTGAGTCCGGAGTGTTGCTACTTATCAGTTATGGAAAACCACAAATCTTTTGTCGGTTGAGAAGAGGAGTTTTCCCTTCTCAACCGACAGAAGCCTTAGCTACGCAGAAGCAACGACGAAGTTTGATGCCGTCAACTCATCCGCGTTAACGTCAACTAGCAGTACAGACGCGTCGGCAGCCAGATCCAGGGCAGTGTCAGCGCCGACCTGAGCCGCTACGCCCAAGGCCGCCTCCGCACTATCGAAGAACGCGCTCACGTCTAGGACGTCGTCGGTCAGCGTGAAGTCTATCACCACATCGCTGCCCGAACCTGCAGTGAAGCGGAACGTGTCTAGCCCTGTGCCGCCCAAGAGCGTATCATCTCCAGCTCCGCCGTCGAGCAGGTCATCGCCGCCTTGGCCATTGAGGACGTTGACCCCAGAGTTGCCAAAGAGGGCGTCATCTCCGGTGTCAGAACCGTTAATGTTCTCGATGGAAATCAGCTCATCGCCAAAGGAGGAGATGGCGTTGCCGTCTTCGTCGAGGGCAACCGTGACGCCGCCGCCAGCGGTGAACAGCGCCGTGTCGATACCTTCGCCGCCGTCAAGCACGTCAGCGCCAGCAAAGGTGTGAATCGCATCATCACCTGCGCCGCCCTGAAGGACGTTGACTTCGTTGTTGCCCAAAATCAGGTCGTCGAAGTCGGTGCCGATGACGTTCTCGACATCGTCCACCTCAGCCAGCACTTCACCGCCGGGGGCGTCGAGGATGGCGCCGTCCTGGGTTTCAGGGCCCGGAGTAGGCGTGTTGAGATCAAGGTCGATGACCACCCCTTCTCCCAAGCCAGACAGGTCGATGGTGTCTACACCTTCACCGCCGTCAACGGTGTCGAGCCCGTCGGAGATGAGGATGTCATCGCCGTCGCCGCCGATGAGGGTGTCCACCGCACCATCGCCCACAGCGATATCTTCCAGGTTCAGGGCTGCGATCGCGCCACTAGCGGTGAACGAAACCTCTAGGCTGGCTACGTCCTCGACGGCGATCGCCACCGTTTGGAGCGCATTGTCCCCAGCAGGGTCCACATCGACCTGCTCAATCAGGTCACCATCGAGGTCAAACAGCTGAACGAAGACGCCGTCCTCTTCGATATCCAGCAGATCGATGCTGTCCACATCCACGACTTCGTCGAAGTCAAAGCGGATGATGCCGCCGCTCGCGTTGTCATCGGGGTCAGAGGCATCTCCGTCTTCGGAGATGATCAGCACGTTGCCCTGGTCTGGCGTTGCCAGGTCGAAATCTCCGCCAGTAGGGTTCGCGGTGTCGAAAATCACTGCTCCGAAGGCGTTGATGGGGGTGGAAACCGTGATACCTTCAAACTGGTCGGTAATCACTGTGCCAGCGGCGAGGGCCTCCCCGTCAACGGCGTCAAAGTCCAGCGATAGAACTGCCGCAGCGCTGCCGCCATCGATGGTGTCGTTACCCGCACCACCGTTGAGCACGTTGGCTGCTGCGTCGCCGAGGATAACGTCATCCCCCGAGCCGCTGGTCACATTCTCAAAGCCTGAGAGCACATTGTTGCCCGCTCCGCCCGTTGCAGCAAATGCCGCTGGTGCTTCGCCTGCCACAATGGCCTCAAACTCAGCTTCTGACACCTGCGCCGATAGGTCTACCTCAACAGAGGCGATCGCAGCAGCAAACAGGACCGTGTCATTGCCTGCGTCGCCGGCTAGGAAGTCGTCTCCCGCGAAACCGTGGACCAGGTCATCACCATCCTCGCCCTGTAGTACGTTCACTTCGTTGTTGCCAAACAGGCCGTCGTTGAACGCGGAGCCAATCAGGTTCTCAACGTTGTCTACTTCAAGTTCGCCAATCTGGACGCCGCCTGCAGCAGGGGGAGCATCGAGTATTGCACCGTCTTCGCTAGGAGTGCCCGCCGGACCTGCCGAGTTAACGTCAAGGTCTACGATAACGCCGTTAAATGCGCCGCCGGTGGCGTCTTCAGCCACACCGGAGAAGTCTACAGTATCAATCCCTTCGCCGCCGTCAATGGTGTCGAGGCCATCGGAGATGATGGTGTCATCGCCGTCACCGCCCAGCAGGGTATCGGCGCCACCTGCGCCATCGAGCACGTCGTCGCCCTCTAGGCCTTCCAGGGTGTTGCTGTTGTCGTCGCCGATGATGGTATCGCTATCGTTCGAGCCCACTACGTTCTCGATGCCGCTGAGGGTGTCGGTTTCAGCCACAGCTAAAATCCCCGCTGGTCCCGCATCCGAAGCAACGTCCACCACTACTGGGCCGTTGGCACCAATGGGGGCATTGTGCAAGTGGATGGGGCTCAAAGTGCCGTTGCCGATGTCGACGGGTAGCAGGTCCGCCTGATTGAGCCCAGTGAGCTCGGCGTCCACGCTGTAGGTGACGGAGCCGTCGCTGGCCACCGTGAAGACGGTCGTCGCGGTTCCGGAAGCGTCAGTTTCTACCGGGGGCACCTCCTGATCGCCGCTGATGACAGAGGTAAACTCAATGGTGCCCACGCCGCTGACGTCCCGGTTATCGGCCACGAGCTCCAGCTGACCCCGCACCTCACCTGAGGGAAAATCGGTGGTGTGGAAGTTGAAGTAGAGGTTACCCGCTACGCCCTCGGAGACGATGGTGTCGGCGTCGAGGGTTTCGTTGGGGTTGACCAGCGCTAGGTCCTCGATGGCGATCTCAAAGCCCGTTTCTCGCTCAGCGGTACCCGCCGCCAAGTCCACGCTGACGCCCACGTCGAGGTCATCAAAGCTCGCTGTGTCGTCTCCCGCACCACCGTCAATCTCATCGTTACCAATGCCGCCGAGCAGCGTGTCGTCACCGTCACCGCCAAGTAGGGTATCGTCGCCCCCTTCGCCGTTGAGGACGTCGCCGCCGCCCTGACCGTTGAGCACGTTGACGCTGTCGTTTCCAGAAATGTCGTCGTCTCCGGTAGCAGAGCCGTTGACGTTCTCGATGGCAATCACCTCATCGCCAAAGGAGGAGATAGCGTTGCCGTCCTCGTCTAGGTCAATGGTGACGCCGCCGCCAGCGGTGAACAGCGCCGTATCGACGCCTTCGCCGCCGTCAAGCACGTCAGCGCTAGCAAAGGTGTGAATCGCGTCATCCCCTGCGCCGCCCTGAAGGACATTGACTTCGTTATTGCCCAGAATGAGGTCGTCGAAGTCGGTTCCAATAACGTTCTCAACATCATCCACCTCAACAATCACATTGCCGCCGGGGGCGTCAAGGATAGCGCCATCCTGGGTTTCTGGACCCGGAGTAGGCGTGTTGAGGTCAAGGTCGATGACCACGCCTTCCTCGACACCAGAGAGATCAACTGTGTCGATGCCTTCGCCACCATCGATGACGTCACCGTTCTCAACGGCCTCGATTACAAACAGATCATTTTGCGGATTCATGCGGAAGTCTCCTAATTATTTGCTTAGATCTTGAAACCCAATACTGCTTAAAATGCTAAAAACATGACGCTCGTCATTTATTTCTAGGCCAAAGAGTGCATGAGAAATTCAAAACGTGACGCCTATTAGCTGCAGAATTAGTGTTTCTAAACTTGGTACAACCGAAACATCGAAAGCGGTTTTAAAGAAAAGCAAAAACTTTGTCTAAGCTTTGGTTAAAACCGCTGCGATCGCGAAAGATGTGTCACAAGCAGTAAGCTTTTGCCTGCAAAAGCTAGGGCAAGTAATTGCCGCCGTAAAGCGCATTGATTAACGCGAACTTAGTAAAAAACTCACAACTTCTAAAGCCAATGCAAGCGGATTAAGACCCATCTGTCGGATGGATCTGCCTGCTGTAGATTAACTAAACCGCTACATTGAATTGAGACATTAATCGAGACCTGGCAATGAGCTAAATGCTCTCAAACCAGGAAGTTCTCGGAGAGTATTGATCCCTCTTCTGTATCAGTCCATACTGAACACACTATTTAACTAAAGATTGTGTAGATGAGAATGTACTGAGTTTTGTGTAAAGCCGCGCTGAAGATCCTGAGCAACTGAGCGTTTTCTCAGAAACGCTTCAGGTTGACGCCTACAGTGCTAAATTAATAGACTCTTCCTGTGCGCTAGCGGTGAATGTGATAGATACCGCTTCCCATACCTTGAGCCCATATCAGAGCATTATTAACGCCGCCTGAAAAATTCCAAAGGTCTCAGGCGTTTCTCAGTTAATCTAAAAAAGCAATAGAATAATAGAAAACTTTGGGTTTTAATGACGCCACTTAACGCACGTTAATGTTCTTTTAAGATTGCGGCTGCATAGTGCAAACTAAGTCAGCCAGAGACTTTAATCCTAAGTGCTGAAACAGCGCGTAGCGGTTTCTTAACTGGGCTGACGGTAATTCTTTACTCAAGAACAGATGAGACCGCCATTTCGGTAGGCCAGCTTCCCATGTCTATTCTTCTAACGCTAACGATCTTATTAGGTGCATTTATTTGTTGCCTGGGTGAATGGATTCCGCTAGACATCGTGGCAATTCTGGTTACGGTAATGCTGATGATTCTGGGTTTGGTTACGCCAGAGGAAGGCATTTCTGGATTTGCTAATCCTGCCACCATTACCGTTATGGCAATGTTTATATTGAGCGCTGGCATTGCTCAAACCGGCGCTATTCAGCAGCTTAGAGATTTGCTGCTGCGCTGGGGCGGACGACACCCAAAGCGCCAAATCTTTGCGCTTGGAATGATTGCTGGTCCGGTGACAGCGTTTATCAATAACACTGCTGTTGTTGCCGTCTTTTTACCGATTGTGGAGGAGTGGTGCGATCGCCTCGGAATTTCAGTTTCAAAGCTGCTGATTCCGCTGTCCTATGCGACTATTTTAGGCGGCATGATTACGGTAATTGGCACATCGACTACCGTGCTAGCAAGCGGTTTATCTGAGCAGCTTGGCTACGGGAGGTTTGGCCTGTTTGAATTTACCAAACTGGGCGTGACAACCTTCGGAATTGGCTTAGCTTATCTCGCCTTTATCGCGCCATCTCTTCTCCCCAACCGTCAGCCCCATGCCGATTCTATTACCGACGTAAAGTTTGACGCTCGCCAAACGCAGAAGGCCGTAGGGCAGCCCATCTCCATCGCAGAAGTGCTGGTTCCGTCCAACTCGACCCTGATTGGCTCTACGCTGCGGGACCTGCACTTTCGGCAGCGGTATAGCGCCACCGTCTTAGCCATCCGGCGGGGCGAAGCGCTAACCCGCGATCGCTTGGGCGAGATGGCGCTGCAGTTTGGCGATGTGTTGCTTGTGCAGGGGCCGCAGCAGAATTTGTTGGGCTTTCAAACCAGCCGCAACCTGCTCGTGCTTCAGCATCAGGAGCTGGACATCACGCGGCACGAACGCGCCTGGATTGCGATCGCCATTGGGTTGGGGGTTGTGGGGCTCACCGCATTTAATGTTCTACCTATTCTGGTGAGTGCCCTTTTGGGAGCCGTGCTGATGGTGCTCACGGGGTGCCTCAAGCCGGGCGAACTCTATAGCGCCGTGCGCTGGAACATCATATTTCTCCTGGCCGGCCTAATTCCCCTAGGCATTGCCATGGAGAAATCTGGGGCCACCCAGCTATTAGCTCAAGGGCTGATGACCCTGTGCCACGGGCTATCGGGCTATTGGCTATTGACCTTCTTTTTTGTAGCCACGGCCCTGATTACGGAAGTGCTCTCGAACAATGCCTCGGTGGTGCTGCTGCTGCCCATTGCCGCTGAAGTGGCTGAAGGCCTCAACTTCAATCCGTTTGCCTTCATGTTAGTGGTCACGTTTGCCGCATCCAACAGTTTTATGACGCCGATTGGCTACCAAACCAACACGATGGTTTACGGGCCAGGCGGCTACCGATTTTTAGATTTTTTCCGCGTGGGCATGCCGCTTAGTGCCTTGATGGCCATTGTGACCCCTGCCCTAATCATGTTGTTCTACGGTCTCTGATGAGGCTTTGAAAGCTGCGGTTTCGAGCACTGCAGCTCGACTGTTCCACACTCAAAATACAAGGAGACTTACCATGGTTTTACTTAACGATCGCCCCGTGACCGAGATCAAACCTGAACTGGATATTGATCAGTTAGCGGCTGACTACGCCGAGAAGCGGCCCCAACAGATCCTGAAAGCCGCACTCAGACACTTTGACAATATTTCGATTTCCTTCAGCGGTGCCGAAGATGTGGTGCTAATCGACATGGCCTGCCGCGTCAGTAAGCGAGTCAAGGTTTTCACCCTAGATACGGGCCGGCTTCACGCTGAGACCTATCAGTTTATCGAAACGGTGCGAGGCCACTACCCCATCGAGCTGGACGTGGTTTTCCCCGATGCGGCACAGGTCCAGGCCCTTGTCAGTGAGAAGGGGCTCTTCAGCTTTTACCAAGATGGGCACAAAGAGTGCTGCGCCATTCGCAAAGTGCGCCCCTTGCGCCGCAAGCTAGGCACCCTCGACGCCTGGATTACGGGTCAGCGCAAAGACCAAAATCCCAATACCCGAGCGGAGATTCCGGTAGCGCAAAATGACGCGGCCTTCTCAACACCCGACCATCCCCTTGTTAAGTTCAATCCTCTTGCAAATTGGACCTCGGCTCAGGTTTGGCAGTACATCCGGGCCTATGACGTGCCCTACAACCCTTTGCACGAGCGCGGCTTTGTCAGCATTGGGTGTGAACCTTGCACGCGGGCGGTATTGCCCCATCAGCCCCAGCGTCAAGGCCGCTGGTGGTGGGAGAGCGCGGATGACAAGGAGTGCGGTCTCCACGCCACCAATCTTAAGAAGTAAACGGCGTTTGAACGTTGAAGTGGGCTTTGCGTGGGAAAGCCCACTTCAAAAAGACGTTTTGTTACGCGATGAAGTCATTCCAATGAATATCATACTGGTTCAAAAAATTCGAGAAAACGGTGAGCCCTGTGCAAAATCAGCGCGGGTGCTGAGTGAATTAGCAGAATTAGGGCTGATATCCCGCATCGATCAGATTATCACTGCTGACGAACGCGATCCAGAGAGTATGGGATATCTCCTGGCTAAGACCTATCAGATCGAGGCAGCGCCATTTTTCCTCGTTGACAAAGACGACGGCTCCCGCGAGATTTATACCGCATACCACCGGTTTATGCGTGAGGTTTTCCAGCACCAAACCTCAGAAGCGAATGAAATTTCAGAAATCATGGCTCAAAATCCCGATCTTGATTTTATTTAGCTAGCTTTGATTTTTTACAACTTTTCAACCTAAACAAGGTCTAAAAGCAAGTTTTAAGGAGATCTGATGAGCCGGCTATTTGAAGAACGCCCGCAAAATGTCCCTCCCCAGGGTACAGAATTGTCAAACCTATTAGTACACGAGCCCGATACGATCGCCCATCTACAGGACGACCTCAAGCAGCTCCAGACTGAAATTTCCCGCACGCTGAAGGAGATCGAGTTCCTTCACGCAAATGGATCTACCGCTAGTGTCGCAAACCCAGGGTTGGAACGGGACTCATCGCACCGCAGGTCTCGGGCTCACCTGCTCCAGAGCTGGATAGCCCAGCTCAACCAGGCGCTATCCCCAAGGCTGCGGGCCGTCCTGCTCCAAACCCCTCACGACGCGCTGCCGTCAGTCACCAACAATATCGGGCCTGCCTATCGCCAAACTCAGCATCTACGGTCCTATAGTCACAAAGTCAAGCGTGGCGCTAGGGCCAACGATCGCCAGCACAGCAGTTCATCCACATGGGCAAAGACCGTGGCAGGGTTAGGGCTGACCATAGGCATTGCGCTGTTGGCGATCGCCCTGCGGCAGCTGCCCGGCTTTAGCTTGTTTAGCCCCCTGATTTTGGCCGTACTGCTCGGCATTTTGGTCAAAAACACGGTGGGCACTCCCACGGTGTGTCAGCCTGGAGTCACCTTTTCGCTCAAGCGAATTCTGCGGCTGGCCATTATTCTACTGGGGCTGCGGCTCAGCTTGGGCCAGCTGGTTCAGGTGGGGCCCGTGGGTCTGCTCATTGTCACGGCCACCTTGGGCGCCACCTTCGTCTTTACCTGCTGGCTGGGGCGTCAGCTCGGCATTAGTCAAAAGCTGACCCATCTGATTGCAGCTGGGACATCCATTTGCGGAGCGTCGGCGGTGGTGGCGACAAACACGGTTGTTGAGGGTCGTGATGAAGACGTGGCCTACGCCGTCACCGTAGTTACGGTGTTTGGTACCGTTTCTATGCTGCTCTATCCCGTTGTAGCGGGGCTGCTGCAGCTCTCTCCTGAGGTTTTTGGCATCTGGTCGGGGGCGTCCATCCATGAGGTGGCCCAGGTGGTGGCGGCGGCTTTTCAGGGCGGCGAGGTGAGCGGCGAGCTAGCCACTATTTCCAAGCTGTCGCGGGTGTTGTTTCTGGTGCCGATTATGCTTGTGCTGAGCGCTGCTGCCGGGGAATGGCGCCGTTCTGCTCCTGGCTCCTCCCGCCCGTTTCAGCTCAATCAGCTCCCGATTCCCTGGTTCGTGTTTGGCTTCATGGTTTTGATCGGCCTAAACAGCCTCAACATTTTCCCCACTGCGCTGAAAGACTGGCTGATTCAAAGCAACAAGTTTTTGCTGGCGATCGCACTCGCCGCGATGGGCCTAGAAACCAATCTGCTGAAAATGAAGCAAACTGGCCTCAAGCCGCTGTATCTTGGCGCAGCATCGTGGATTTTTATTTCTGTGTTTAGCTTAACGCTGATCAAAATTCTGTATTAAAGCACGGCCAAACCAATTAACCTTCACACCAGGACCTGACATGATCGATCTGTATACGTTTGCCACCCCCAACGGGCGCAAGCCAGCTATTCTCCTCGGGGAGTTAGCTTTGCCCTACACCATTCACAAGCTTGATATTTCTAAGGGCGAGCAATTTTCCCCCGACTATGTCGCCATCAACCCCAACAGCAAAATTCCAGCGATCGTCGACCAAAATACAGGGATTACCGTGTTTGAGTCTGGCGCAATCTTGCTGTATCTAGCAGAGAAAAATCGATGACTATCCCCATGTATATCGGTGGCTCGATATGCTGATGCTGCGCCCTGCGGTGCAGGCTGGAGAAGCTTTGCTAGCCTAGCAGTACGGCAAAGCTTCAAGAGATGGGGACGATTCTGGAACGGAGAGGGTGGGATTCGAACCCACGGTACCTTGCGGTACACTCGATTTCAAGTCGAGCGCATTCGACCACTCTGCCACCTCTCCAGGGTTCAACGGTCTACTATTCTAATATAGATTTACCCGGACAGTTTACCGGCCCTGTTCCTGTTACTCCCGCCATCGACCACTGCCATGACGATATCAACCCCAGCCTCTACGGAAAACCGCCTCAAAATTGGTCAGGTTGCCCAGGAGTCGAGGCTGCCGGTCAAAACCATTCGCTACTACGAGGACATCGGCCTACTTGACCCTACAGTCGCGCGATCGCCCTCGGGCTACCGGCTATTTGCGCCTGCGGTGCTCAACCGTTTATCCTTTATCAAACGCGCCCAGTCCCTCGGCCTTAGCCTAGACGAGGTGCGTCAGGTTCTGGGGGTGCACGATCAGGGGCAGCTTCCCTGCGGGGACGTGAAGGAATACCTCGTTGAAAAGCTAGCGGCGGTGCAGACGCAGATCGATGAGCTGACGACGCTGCAGGGCGAGCTACAGGACCTATTGTCGGGGTGGCAAGAGCATCCGCCATCAGACCGACAGGCCCGAACCATTTGTCCGAATATCCAGCGCTAGGGCAGCAGCAATCTATCGGCGCATATGTAGAGGAGAAGCAGCGTGAACTGGAAGTCTTTGATCTGGGTCTGGATTAGCGCCTTCCTGGCGGTGGGTTTACCCGCCCAGGCTCAGACTTGGGAAGACGTAGAGGCTGACCCCGCTGTGGCACTGCCCTACCCTGAGGCTGCGGCGACGGAAGCCTCAACGCCAGAAGACTCAACGCCAGAAGACTCAGCAGCAGAAGCACCCAGGCCTGCGATCGCCCCTCAATCTAGAATCAGGCCGTCCGATGGTGACGCGCTGCCCATCTTGCCCTACCCCGACGCTGACGGAGCCGCTTTGACCCTCGTCGGGGCTCAGGCATTGACCCCTGACATCGCCGCTGAGGTGGCAGGTCCGCTGCTGCGATCGCCCCTGACCCCCGAGCGCATCGAGGCCATTGGCGATCGCCTCGACGGCTGGTACCTCGACAACGGCTACACCCTGTCCCGCGTGGTGGGGCTGATGCCGGACCCAGAGGGCGGACTGACGGTGGAGGTGGAAGAGCCTGTGGTGAGCGCCGTGTCGATTCGCTTTTTGGACGACACTGGCAGCGGCATCGACGCTGATGGGGAGCCTGTTGAGGGCCGCACCCGCGAGGAGTTTATTCGCCGGGAGCTAGAGACCCAGCCTGGAGCGGTATTTAACCAGGCCGACGTGCGGCAGGACCTGCAGCGGTTGGTGAGCCTGGGGGTTTTTGAGACAGCGGCGGTGGACCTCGACGTGGACGATTCGGGGGAAGCGCCTGTGGTGGATGTCACCTACCGGCTGCAGGAACAGCTGGCCCGCTCGGTGCGGGTTGGGGGCGGGGTAAGCACAGAGCTAGGGCTGTTCGGTTCCCTCAACTTTCGCGACGGCAACTTCCGAGGGCGAGGGGAGTCGGTGCGCCTGGGTGCGCAGATTGGCGGGCGCGGCCTCAACTTCACCACCGGGTTCACCAGCCCCTACCGTGACAATCGCCCCAACCGGCTGGGCTATAGCCTGGAGGCCTTTCGCAGCGGCACTCAGTCCCTCACCTTTAGCGATGAGGTGCTGCTGGCCAATGGCGACGAGGCGCGGGAGCGGCAGTTTGGCGGCGGGGCTTCGGTGATGCGGCCCCTGGGCGACTGGGACGCCGAGCTGGGGGTGGGCTACAGGCGCACCAGCATCCGCGATGATGACGGCGATCGCCTCAACGAAGACGAACTAGGCAACCAGCTTACCTTCAGCGACTCGGGGGTCGACGATCTGTTTACCCTGGGCTTCGGGGTAACCCAAGACCGCCGCATCAACCCCAACAACCCCAGCGGCGGCTCGGTACTGTCCCTGCGGACGGAGCAGTCCGTGCCCATCGGCAGCGGCAGCATTTTCATGAACCGCCTGCAGGCCGACTACGCCCGCTTCGTGCCCGTCAGCCTGTTTGGTTCGGGCCGCCTCAGCAACCCCGAGGTATTTGCCGTCAATCTTCGAGCGGGCACTATCTTAGGTGATTTGCCCCCCTACGAAGCCTTCGATCTCGGCGGCGGCAGCTCTGTGCGGGGTTATGGAGCGGGAGACGTGGGCAGCGGTCGCACCTTTGCCCTGGTCTCGGCTGAATATCGCTTCCCTCTGTTTGATGCGGTTGGTGGCGTGCTGTTCACCGACCTAGCCACCGACTTCGGCACGGGAGAAGACGTCCCGGGCGATCCTGCCGGGGTGCGGGATAAGCCTGGTAGCGGGTTGGGCTACGGTGTGGGGCTTAGGTTTGGCTCCCCCATCGGCCTCATCCGCGCTGATTTTGGCCTAAACGACCAGGGCGACAGCCGACTGCACTTTGGGTTTGGCCAAAGGTTTTAACAGATGGGTTTGCCAAAGATTTTAATAGCCCGAAAGTGGAGCCGAATCACCTGATTGGACCGCTCGAAGATGAGTCGCCGTCAGATTGGGGCAGGCCGTCAAAAAAGTGCTGTTCTAAATCCTGGGACTGATCGAGAAGTGTCGGATCAACCGTCAGGAGTTCAGCGGTTTGAGCTGCTGAGCCCTGCTGAAAAGCCTGGATCTCCCGCTCAAACCGCTCCCGCCCCTCTGTAAAGAAGCGTTCAGAGCTTGTCGGAAAGGCAAGGGCACTGGTGATAGTCTGCAAGTCTTGATTTGACAGGGAAAGCGGGGAAGCCTGGGCTTCAGCGGACGCGAGGCCGACCAAACTTGAGCTTGCAAAAACCGCGGCTATGAGAAGCATTCGTTTCATCGCTTCTCCTCCTAAAAGATAAAAGAAACTGAGGCGTGGTCTACCCATCTTCTAGCTCCATTATATCTTCCTAGACACTGTTCCTAAGGCGATCGCCTGGCCATGGGCCTGTTTGTCCGTGCGCTGGGCCTCTTATCATACCCGCAGCACAGACAGCGCGATCGCGTATTCCCATTCTTGAGGATTGCCACGTCGTTCTTCACGGCTTCCTCGCTCTGACAGTTCTGACATCTTAATTGTTTTTGTACTTTTGTACCGCCTCTCCCTACCACGCATTTCCTAGACGCTCAGTGCCTCTCAGCAGCTGATCAAAGAGCTTTAAACTTTTTCCCAAGATCATTACAGTATTTTTACGGAAGTACAGTTAATCTTATATTCAGGTGCATAATAAATAGTCATGCGCTACTGCATGATTAAGTCAATCCTGTTTCTCTTAGGAGATTAGATCATTCCCCTCGCAATACTGTCCAGATTCTAGAATTCAATTTAATGAAGGAGCTTGAAAACTTGTGTGACAATCGGGCTTAAAGTCCTAGGTGTCGTGCTCTAAAATTCTTTCTTCTTCTATACAGTACTGCGATTTCGTAGATAGATATACGCACTTCACTTGTGGCCAGCCATCACGCTCAAAGGCTTGCGGCGATAGCTATATCAGGTGGGGCAGTCCGATAGTGCCTGTCTCATTGATTTTGCCTGCTAGCAGGTCGCCGTATCCTGCTTAGTGTCCCATTACTCACGAAGTAGTGATGAGCGGCTGGCCACAAGTAAGCAATGTTAGGGCTCGCTTCCCGTCAAGGGCGAGCCCTCAAGATAGCGTCGTTTATTTATAGCCTCTTACTTAGATATCTACTGTCATAACGCCTGGTGCACGACGACGCGTCACTTGGCTCCGCAGCGCTCTACCGCAGCACCAAAACCATCCTGAGCAAAGTGACCGGAACTATTTGAATTAGTCTGAGCCTACGACATTAAAGTTAGCTCGGCCATCTTTGTGTTTGACTCAGAGCGGTTTGCCCCTTTGGAACATATCGTGCTGTAAAAGAGTCTAGGTATTATTACAGGGGCATCATGTCAAAAAATGAAACTTCTTTGGTGACTAAATGTCATGGTTGACTCTGTAAAACGCTGCCTTGAAGTAGGCGATTTCGACTTGCTCAAACCTTACTTAATCGAAGGTGTTCCTGTTAGATTTTCCTTGAATGGAATACCTGAATACGTTATCCCATCTCCTAGCACTGGACTGTTGGCTAACGCAAAATATTTTGGTAATGCAAAGTATGCAAGCGAATATTTTGAGGCTTGTCATCGCGACAGCGCCTTCCGAGAACGTTGGCAAAGAGCGACTGGTTTATGGGATGATAAAGTCGTTGTAGATGTTGGTTGCGGTCCTGGCAATGTATTTGCGAACCTTGGTGGAAAACCTAAACTTCTAATTGGGATAGATGTGAGCAGAGGTGCATTGGAAATGGCTTCTGCGATCGGCTATACTCCGTTATTAGCTGATGCCCACCAGATGCCCTTAAGAACTGGCTTTGCTGATATTGTTGCTGTTAACGCTACGCTCCACCACTGCGATGATATGGCAAGAGTATTAGCTGAATCAGCAAGATTGGTTCGCCCTGGGGGGTTGTTAGTTGTCGATCACGATCCTCAGAAGTCGGCTTGGAACTATAAAGGTCTTGCTCTGTTTGCCTATAGATTTAGGCTAGAAATATATAAGCATTTAATACCAAGTATCCATGTTCCTAAAGAAGACAGATTAAATGCTTTATCGACGGAGATTCATCATTGCCCTGGCGATGGAGTCACTCGCGAGCTTTTTTGTCAAACATTGGAGCCAATAGGATTTGATGTAAAGCTCTATCCCCACAATCAAATGCTTGGTGCTACGGTATTAGAGGGTGAGATGGGAAAGCCTCCGCACTGGCGATATCGCTTAGGTCAAAGACTATCAGGAATCGATTCCAATACACCCGAAGCAGCGCTTTCGCTTATGTGTGTTGCTCGTCGCAAAGGGTTATAGATGATGCTGATGTGAGCAAGAGGCCACAAGTCGGGAGACACAGCACGCTGTAGGTTTGCTCAATATTCAGCCCGGATAGATTCTAGTGACTGCGTCTCCGTTGCCATTAGCCTCTCCATAGCGCTATGCCCCGCTTGGCCCGGAGAACAGTAGCGGCAGCGCCCTAGCCAGGGGGTCAGCCACCGCCGTATCCCGCTTCATCGCCCAATACGCGCTCAAGAAATGAATCTGCCGCAGTCCCACCATCAGGTTGAGGCCCGGCACAACGATCCACCAGGTGACCAGCGGCGCCTTAAAGCCCGTTTCTCGGTAGAGCTGGTTCACTGTCCGGTAAAGGCGAAACTGCACGACGTAGATCCAAGCCACCCCCAGCAGCGAAAACCAGCCAAACCAGCCTGGCACATCGGGGTCAAGTACCCACAGCGCTTGCGGAATCACCACCCCAAGCACGAAGGGGGCAAGGCACAGCGTACCCGACCAGCCCTCACCCCGATAGGCGCGCAGCTCTTCCTGGATGATCCACTTGTACCAGCCGTAATAGAGCAGGCCAGTGAGCCCGGAGAACAGAATAACTTTCCAAAGCGGACGCGGTTGGCCCAGGGACTCAGTAGACATGGCGCAGGGTAGATAGACGGATAGCTTAATTTTAGTAACATTTCTCAAAGAGCACAGGTTCAATCCAGCTGTGCTTGTCACGCAGTGGAACCGTTGGCTGCAGCCGTTCTATTGGCCTAGAGCAGGCGATCGCGAAACCCTTGAGAGAGCAATGCACACCTTCATCCCACCCCAGCGCTTTTTCCCGTACCTCACCTGGACTGACATTGAGGCCATGGCCGACAAGACCAACACGGTCATCGTCCAGCCCATCGGCGCCATCGAGCAGCACGGACCCCACCTGCCGCTGATTGTGGATGCGGCGATCGCTACAGCAGTTCTAGGCCAGGCCCTAGCGCAGCTAGAGCCAGAGGTGCCGGTTTACGCCCTGCCGACGCTGCACTACGGCAAATCCAATGAGCACTGGGGCTTCCCTGGCACGATCACCCTCAGCGCCGCCACCTTATCTGCAACGCTGATGGAAATGGCGGAGAGCCTCTACCACGCCGGGTTTCGCAAGCTGGTGTTGCTCAACGGCCACGGCGGCCAGCCCCAGGTGCTGGAGATTGTGGCACGGGATTTGCACCAGCGCTTTGAGGATTTCCTAGTGTTTCCCCTGTTCGTTTGGAACGCCCCTAACGAAGCGGCAGAGTTGCTCACCGAAAAAGAGCGGAGTTTAGGTATTCACGCTGGAGACGCTGAGACCAGCGTGCTGCTGTCACTGCTGCCGGGCCAGGTGCACATGGACCGGGCAGTCACAGAGTATCCTCCCACGTTGAAGGACAGCCTGCTGAGCATGGAAGGGAAGCTGCCCTTTGCCTGGACGACCCGCGACCTCAGCCGCAGCGGGGTGGTGGGTGACGCCACTACGGCGACCAAGGAGAAAGGCGATCGCATTTTGAAATCAGTCTCAGAAGGTTGGGTGAAGGTGCTACGAGACATTCACCGATTTCAGCAGCTCAGGCCCAATTAATCTGCCTACTGGAGGTTATTTAGAATGCTCTCAGTTTGTTCGCTTAAGGTTATCGTTAGACGCTAAGCATACGGGGAAAAGCACGCCGATGGTTGTACAGACGGTTCGGAACGGGTCACTTCGGCCCCAGTTTACTACTTTAATTTTGCTCGGAATCACGGCGATCGCCAGCCTAATTGCGATCGCCTGGTTCGCCGGGAACGGGGCCGTCACCCAGCTTTTTGAGCGCATTGACGCGCTCCAGTCCCAGCCCCCCATGTGGCTGATGGCCCCTCGAATGGTGGGGGAGTATTTCCTGTTTTGGACCGTCGCTCTCATGGTGGTGGTGTTTCTGATCATGCGGGTCTCTCCCCGCCCCACAGCCTGGTCACGGGCAGTGGTGGTCGCCATTTTGGGGGCGCTGGCCATTCGCTATTTGTTCTGGCGATCGCTCTCTACCCTCAACCTCAGTACACCCCTCAACGGGGTATTCAGCCTGGGGCTATTTTTCCTAGAGCTGCTGATTTTGAGTAACGGCATCATTCAGCTCGTGCTGCTGCTGCGGGCTCGCGACCGGCGATCGCAGGCGGACCAGCTTGCCCCGGACGTTTTAGAAGGTCGCTATCGCCCCAGCGTCGATATCCTGATTCCCACCTACAACGAGCCGGAGTTCATCCTGCGGCGCACGGTAATCGGCTGTCAGGCGCTGAACTACGACCAAAAAACCATCTACCTGCTAGACGACACCCGCCGCCCGTGGGTCCAGACCCTAGCCGCGGAGCTGGGCTGTGAGTATCGCACTCGGCCCAACAACCAACACGCCAAAGCAGGCAACTTGAACTACACCATTCCCAAGACCAGCGGCGAGCTGATTGTGGTGTTTGACGCGGATTTCATTCCCACACAAGACTTCCTCACCCGCACCGTAGGCTTTTTCCAAGACCCTAATGTTGCCCTGGTACAGACCCCACAGACCTTTTACAACCCGGACCCCATCGCCCGCAATCTGGGCATGGAGGACGTGCTGACCCCAGAGGAAGAGGTGTTCTACCGGCAGATTCAGCGGGTACGCGACGGCGCGGGGGGTGTGGTGTGTGCCGGCACGTCGTTTGTGGTGCGGCGCACGGCGCTCGCGTCTGTGGGGGGCTTTGTCACTGAGGCAGTGAGTGAGGACTTCTTTACCGGCATTCGCCTGGCGGCCAAGGGCTATCGGTTGATCTATCTGAACGAAAAGCTGAGTGCCGGACTGGCGGCGGAGAACATTGCCTCCCACGCAGTACAGCGAGTTCGCTGGGCCCAGGGCACTCTGCAGTCCTTTTTCATCAGCGATAACCCGCTGACGATTCCAGGACTCAACTTCATGCAGCGGCTAGCCTACTTCGAGGGGCTGCTGCACTGGTTTAGCAGCGTCGCTCGGGTCGGGTTTCTGCTTATGCCGCTGGCCTATTCCTTCTTGGGTGTGGTGCCGCTAGAAATCGAAGACAACGGGCTGCTGTATTTCTTCCTGCCCTACTACCTGGTGCAGCTCACCACCTTCTCATGGCTCAACTACCGCGCCCGGTCGGCTTTGCTGTCTGAGGTCTACTCGCTGGTGTTGGCCTTTCCCCTGGCCCTCACCGTCCTGCGCGTGATGGTGCGCCCCTTCGGCAAAGGCTTTCAGGTAACTCCTAAGGGCACAGCGAGCGATCGCTATCAGTTTAATTGGCAACTGGCTTGGCCCCTGCTCATTGCCTTTGTGCTCACTGCCGTTAGCCTGTGGATCAACCTCGGCAACTGTCTGCTGATGGACAACTGGCGAGACGCCGTCACCCACATCCAGGGCACCGGAATCGGCTGGATTTGGAGCGCTTATAACCTGCTGATGATTGGCATTGCCTTGCTGATTTTGCTGGATGCCCCCCGCCCCGACGTCCACGAGTGGTTTGACGTCTCCCGCATTGCGCGGATTACCCTCAATGGCAAAACCCATTGGGGATTTAGCACTATGCTCTCTGAGCGCGGGGGAGAGTTTGCCTTGACCTCGCCGCCCCAGGCCAGCTTGAGTGACGCCCCAGCCCAAATTGAGCTGGTGGATGAACGTATTCAGCTCTCTGGCCAAGTGACCCGCACGGGTAGTCAAGAGTTTCCCACTGTGCGCGTGGCTTTCAACGAGCTGCCGCTGCCTGCAGAACGTCAGCTCGTGAGGCTGCTCTTTTGCCGTCCGGGTCAGTGGCGCAGCCGCTGCGCACCGGGTGAGCTACGCTCCCTATGGCTGATTTTCAAGATTTTGCTGCGGCCCAGGGTGCTGTTTGACCGCAATGTGGATGTGCGCCCCGTCAGCGTGGCAAAGGTTTAGGGGCTAAAGCTAGACCTTTCTGTCATCGTCGCTAATGAGTTCAGCGGTGGCTTCGTCGAAACCTTTCGGATCCATGAAGATAATCTTGGAGTTGCTGCTCTGCCCCAGCTGAAAGTTTGCGTCTACCCGCCGCTGCTCGATCAAATACTTCAGCACTGACTTAGGGTCGACTTTCCCCTGCATTGCCTCGGCAATCAGCTTGGCTGACTCAACAGTGGCCTGGGCCTCAGCGATCGCAGCTTGCCGTTTGCCGTCTGCCACCAAAATGGCCGCCCGCTTTTCACTCTCTGCCGCCCGCTCTTGCTCCAGCGACTTTTGAATCGTTTCGGGGAGCTGGATGTTCTGCACCTCGACCCGAATCACTTTAACGCCCCAGGTGGCGGTGGCGTCGTCGAGCTGCTCTAGCAAAATGCGGTTGATCTCCTGGCGGGAGGAGTAGGTTTCCTCCAGCTGCATCTCACCCACGAGCGATCGCAGACTGGTGATGACTAGGTTTTCCAGCGCTTCCTCTACGTCTTCAATGGTGTAGTAGGTCTGCTGCAGCTCCAGAATCCGCCAGTAGACCACCGCGTCAATTTTGAAGCTGACGTTGTCGGAGGTGAACGCGTCTTGGGGCGCAATATCTAAAATTTGCTCTCGCGTGGTGGCCACCCACACAATCTTATCCATCAGAGGCACAATAAAGTTCAGGCCCGGCGTCAACTTCCGGTGATAGCGCCCAACGCGCTCGACAATTGCTTCATAACTCTCGTTGATCACGCGGATTGATCCAACGATATAGCCAATGGTGAGAAAGGCTAGGATAGCAAGCGCTTCCATAATCGCTCAACTCCTTGCAGAATAGCTCTACTATTGCACAATCCTCACGCCTCTGTGTGCCTACCGTACCCCCACACCCAGAGGCGTGACCCACAGGGTGTTGCCCTCACGCCCCACCACCTGGACTAGCTCTCCTACATCGATGGTGATATCGGGTATGTCGCAGCGGGCCTTCCAAATGGATCCTTGGTAGGACACGTTTCCCACTGAGTTGGGGGCGATCGCCCGCAGCACCTTGCCGTTGGTGGCGGGTCTGAGATCCCCTGCTGGAGTCGGAACCAAGCCGCGTAGGACCACCACCAGCGCCACGGCCAAAATGGTCCAAATCAAAAGCTGAAACAGCGTTGAAAAGATGGTCAGCGCTGCAATGGAGGTGATGATGGCAGCTAGCCCTAAGGCAGCAAGGATAAGTTCCCCTGTAATTAGCCCTAGCAGTAGGCCACCGACCCCAGCCAAGAGCCAGAGGAGGTGGGTAGACTGGCCTGAGAAAATGTCCGCCAACATTGTTTTGCACCTAAAACAGCCCTGGTCACTACATTACTGCAACTTCTACAGCATGAGGCTACTTTTTACTCTGAACAGGCAAGTTGATGCTGGCCTTGCGTAAAGGTAAGCCGCTGTCGCTCCCAGGTCAGATTGAGCGCATTAGGCCCAGTCGACGGGGTGTGAGCATTTGCTGACTTTGCTTGAATGTAAAAATCTTCCGCACTAGGATGGACGTCTTCCTCCAAAGGATAGATATTTAGCCTGTAAAGAAGAGAAATAGCTCAGCCGGTTACCCCGATTGCGCGGCTAAATGCCTGTAAATCTCAAGGCGTATTTGACAACTCACGTAAGCAATGCAGCCAAACACAGCCTCAGACATTCCAGATTGGTTAGTTCTTCTCGTTGTGATATCGATTACGTTTTCGACAGCGCTAGGGATCCGGGCTGATGCTCAGTCTGATCCCCTATGGAAGCAGGCAAACCGAATGGAACAGCAGAATCAGAGGTAATGTGATCGCCGGTGACGTGCGATCGCAAGAGGGGGTTAAGGAAAGGCTTCTGCCCCACGGACCGCAAGCCTCGTGCTACGAGAAGCGCTAGAAAACAGCTGGACAGAACAAGCCTGTCTGCGACGAGTCTCTACTCACATATGGGTCCGAGCAGGCGTCCTTGCTCAGGATACTTCCGGTGTTTAACCAGAATATCCTGGAGCGCAGCGACGTGCCGCTGCGCCTGAAGCGTTGTGGCGGTGGCTATGTTGCTCATCTTTGCCGCATCCGCTACCATGGACAAGGTTCCTCTTAGTGGAGAGTTTTGACGAATGCCGATTTCAACCGGTAGCCGCTGCGCGAGTGTCGCTGCTGCGATCGCCCTTTTGACGGCTACTGCCTCTGCGCAAAGCCCTAGCCACAGCGCAACCGAAGCGGGCTTGAACCCAGCTCACTCATCCAACGCGCGAATTGCTAATGTCCATGCTGATGCTAGCGGCCATGGTCACAGTGGTCATAGCGACGCCGAGATGTCAGAGATGGAAGGCCACGATTCTGGCACCGTGGGCGAACACAGCCACGGCACGCTAGCCATCCTAGACGGCCAGCCAGCCCCAGAGGTGACGCTGACTGTGCACGATGACGCCCTCAAGGGCTGGAACCTGGAAATCGAAGTCGAGAATTTTACCCTGGCCCCTGAAGAGGTTAACCAGGAGAGCAACACCATTGAGGGACACGCTCACCTCTACGTCAACGGCGTTAAGGTGACGCGGCTCTACGGTCCCTGGTTCTACCTAGAATCGCTGCCATCGGGGGAGCACGAGCTGCGGATAGAGCTGAACGCTAACGGACATGAGGTGCTAACGCATAACGGAGAGACTATCGCAGCTACCGCCATCGTCACGGTGCCCTAGCGTGGGCTGAGGCACATTTATCAACTTCGCTTACGTTTCTCAACGGACAGAAGAAGCTGGAGGAACCATGGGTACAGAGCTGTTACTAATTGCAGGGCTGGGATTTTTAGGCAGCTTTGGCCACTGCGTCGGCATGTGCGGACCTATTGCAGTGGCGGCGTCTCTATCGGCTGGCGATACTAAGCTCAGTGCTAATTCCGCATCTGACTCGGCACCGTCCGTCCCGCAGCCTACCAAACCTGCCGTCTGGCAGACCTTTCGGTTCCACGGCCTTCTGAATTTGGGGCGGCTGCTCAGCTACACCTTAGTTGGTGCCGGCATCGGTGCCCTAGGCTCGGTGCTGGTGGCGGGGGGACAAATGGCCGGTATCGGTAGCAGTCTACGCCAAGGCATCGCTATCGCCATGGGGCTGTTGCTCATTTGGCTGGGGGTTGTGCAGATTAACCCTTCTCTGCCCCGGCTTCCCAATCTCAACCCCATGCGACGGGGCGGGCTGCATGAGCAGCTGACAGAACTGATGCAGTGGCTAGTTGACCATACCTCTGCGGCGACGCCCCTGCTGTTGGGCAGCGTGTGGGGCCTGATTCCCTGCGGCTTTCTTTATACCGCGCAGATCAAGGCAGCAGAGACCGCCAGTTCTTGGCAGGGCGCGCTCGTCATGGCGGCCTTTGGCCTGGGGACCCTGCCCTCCATGGTGGGGGTGGGGGTGCTGAGCGATCGCTTTGGGGACGGGGGCCTGCGCCGCAGCCAGCTCTTTCGCCTAGGGGGGTGGCTGACCATTTTGATCGGTCTGCTGACCCTGGCCCGGGCTGGGGGAGAGCATGTGGACTACGCCGGCCATGGGGCGCTGCTGTGTCTGGCGGCGGCGCTGCTGGCTCGCCCCGTGGCCAGTCTCTGGCCGGCGCCGCTGCGCTACCGCCGGGTGCTGGGGGTGGGCGCTTTTGTGCTGTCGGTGGTGCACGTGCTGCAGATGGTGGTGCACAGTTGGCGGTGGAACCTAGATGCGATCGCCTTCATGCTGCCCCAGCACCAAATCAGCATTGCCCTGGGCGCTGCGGCCCTGGCCCTGATGACGCCCCTAGCCTTTACCAGCTTCGACTGGGCCCAGGCCGCCATGGGCCGATGGTGGCGGCGGCTTCATCTGCTGTCAGTGCCGGCCTTTTTGCTGGTGGCGCTACACACGGTAATGATCGGCAGCCACTACCTGGGACGGGTGCAGGTGGGCTGGGTGAATGTCGTAATGCTGGCCCTGCTTGGGAGCACGGTGGCGGCGGTGCTGGTGCTGCGGCTCCCCTGGCCCGGGCGTGCCCTGTTTCATAAGCAGTAGGGCGATACATCTGCATTAAATTTGCTATAGGTCTAAAACCATGAGAATTGCTAGAAGCATGAAGCGGCGATTAGCCCTGGGCATGGTCGCTGCCGCAATCGCCCTTCCAGTTGCACCCGGTCTCGCCCACCAGGTTACCGTGGCTGACAACGTGGGCGGTACCCTCCACATCGAGCCCAACGATGTCCCCCGCGCTGGCCAGGAGACTCTGGCCTGGTTTGCCCTAGCGCGGCGCGGCGGGCAGACTATCCCGCTGTCGGCTTGCCACTGCGCCCTTTCGGTGTATCAGTCCTTCGGGGCGGAGGCGATCGCTACGCCGCGGCTAGAAGCCATCACCGCCGAAGGATACCGGGGCATCCCCAGCGCCAGTTTCGCTTTTCCCCGCCCCGGCCAATATGAACTCGTGCTCACAGGGCGACCAGTGGCGGAGAGCGACTTCCAACCCTTCACCCTCCGGTTCGACGTCACCGTTGCTCGCTAGGGCTGTTCTGAGCAACAGGGTTAGTGCGATCGATTACTGGTCGTACTGAATCCGGTAAATCCGCCCATTCATCTCCTCCGTCACCAAGAGACTCCCGTCGGGCATTACCAGCAGGCCCACGGGGCGCCCCCAGGTATCGGGACCGGTGGGGTTGACCAAGAAGCCCGTCATGAAGTCCTCGTAGTGGCCCAGGGGCCGATTGCCCCCGTCAAACGGAATGTGCACCAGCTTGTAGCCCGTCCCTTGGCTACGGTTCCAGGAGCCACGAAAGGCCACAAACGCGCCATTGCGGTAGCGCTGAGGAAAGGTATCGCCGTCATAGAACTGTAGCCCTAGCGCCGCAGAGTGGGATTGAAACAGTACGTCCGGGGTTTTGGTTTGGGCTGCTAGCTCAGGCTCGCGGCTGCTGTTCCCCTGTACCTGACGGGGATCGAGGCGATCGGGGGTGAGGTAGGCATAGGGCCAGCCATAAAACTCCCCGAAACGTATGCGGGTAAAGTAGTCAGGTACCAAGTCGTCCCCCAAGCCATCCCGCTCATTGACGGTGGTATAAAGCTCGCCTGTAGCGGGGTGGAAGTCGAGGCCGACAGGGTTACGCAAGCCGTAGGCAAAGGTCTCTTGTCCGCTGCCGTCGAGGGCCATACGCTGCACCGAGGCGCGAGGCAGGGGCTCGGTGCTGGCATTGGAGCGGGAGCCAATGGAAACGTATAGGGCGCTTTCATCTGGGGCCGCAATCACGTTGCGGGTCCAGTGCTGGTTGTAGCCTCCGCCCGGCAGGGACGCAATGCGTTCCCCCCGACCGTCTAGCGGTTCTCCAGCATAGGGATAGCGGCGGACTTCGTCGCTGTTGCCCAAGAAAAAGCTGCCGCCCGCGAAGGCCATGCCAAAGGGAATGTTCAGGCCGTTCTCGGCGCTAGCAAACACGGTTTTACCGTCTGCAACCCCGTCGCCGTTGGTGTCCTGAAGCCGCTGAATGCGGTTCTGCCGGGTCTCGGTAACCAGCACGTCGCCCTCAGGGGTGAGGGCTAGCCAGCGGGGGCGATCGAGGTCCTCGGCAAAGACGTTGACGGTGAAGCCCTCGGGCACCTGAAGGACAGGGTCATCTGGCACCGGAATGACGTTGGGGGACTTAGAAGCGCTTTGGGTGGCGTAGGGTTCGGGAAGGCTTTCTAAGGTGATGCGAATGGGGCTGGTGGAGAGGGGCTGGGTGGTTATTAAGCTGCTTTTGGGCGGGGCGATCGCTGACGGGGTGCGCTCGGTTGGATCATCGCTGGCTTGGCCAGTATTAGTTTGGCTAAGGTCTGCATTTGATTCAGTCGGGTCAGCGGGCTGCTCAGGAGAGGGTGACGAGCAGGCTGCTAATAGTCCGAGTAGGCCAATAGCTAAGGCTTGTTTGATGGGGAAACTCATAGAATATGGTGAGCTAAATGAGTGGCGGCTAGCTCCATTGTGCCTATTGCGCCTTGTTCTGAGGGACTGACGTGATGCAACTCGCTCTCATCTCTCGCCTCAAAAACCCGTGCGGTCTTCAACATGCTGAACTAGACTAGAGAATGTGCGAGGGGCCTCGCTGTCAGATCTCCACGCTCACTTTGAAAACCCCGACAGGATGAAGACTCATGGGACTGTTTGATCGTGTGAGCCGGGTTGTCCGGTCTAACCTTAACGCAATGGTCGGTGCTGCTGAGGATCCAGAGAAGATCCTAGATCAGGCCATTGTTGACATGCAGGAAGATCTGATCCAGATGCGGCAGGCCGTAGCCCGGGCGATCGCCAGCCAAAAGCGCGTGCAGCAGCAGTACAATCAGGCCGAGACCGAAGCCGGTAAGTGGCAGCAGAGAGCCCAGTTGGCCCTGCAGAAAGGCGACGAAGATTTGGCGCGGCAGGCCCTCAGCCGCAAGAAGGTCCAGGCGGAAACCGCAAACGCCCTCAAAGGTCAGCTCGATCAGCAGTCTGGCCAAGTGGAGACCCTTAAACGCAACCTCATTGCCCTAGAGGGCAAAATCTCTGAAGCCAAGACGAAGAAGGACATGCTCAAGGCCCGCGCTAGCGCCGCTAAGGCTAACGAGCAGTTGCAGAACACCATTGGTCAGTCCCGATCGGGCTCTTCTATGGCCGCTTTTGAGCGCATGGAAGAGAAGGTAATGATGATGGAGGCCAAGTCGCAGGCGGCCACGGAGCTAGCGGGCGCAGATTTGGAAAGTCAGTTCAACCAGCTCGAAGCTGGCTCTGACGTTGACGACGAGCTTGCCGCCATGAAGCAGCAGATGCTGGGCGGCGCTTCCCCTGACCAGGGCCAGCTCCCTGCAGGCAGCTCAGACACCTCATCCAGCGGGACAACGGATGCGGAGCTAGAGGAGCTGAGAAAGCAAATCGACCAGCTCTAAGGTCTCCCGCAGCTCAGTCGCGGCTCCGTGTTTTGCAATCGCACCATTCTCGTGGGCGTTGGCGGTGGCATTGCGGCCTACAAAGTATGTGAGGTGGTGTCTAGCCTGGCAAAGGCGGGGGCCGCTGTCCGCGTAATTCTTACGGGCAGTGCGCAGCGCTTTGTCACCCCGCTGACCTTTGCCACTCTGTCTCGCCACGCGGCCTACACCGACGACGACTTCTGGCAGCCCCACGCCCGCCCCCTTCACATCGACCTAGGGGAGAAAGCTGATGTGGTGCTGGTGGCCCCCGCGACGGCCAACACGGTGGGTAAGCTGGCCCACGGCCTAGCCGACAACCTCTTGACCAATACGGTGCTCGCCTCCACCAGCCCCGTGCTGCTGGCCCCCGCCATGAACACCGACATGTGGCAGCAGGACGCCGTGCAGCGCAACTGGCATCAGCTCCAGTCAGGCGATCGCTACCACTTCGTCGGGCCCGGGGCCGGAAGACTGGCCTGCGATCGCGTGGGGGCCGGGCGCATGGCAGAGCCTGACCAAATCTTGGCCCACCTGGCCTCGCTGCTGAACACCGGGGGACGCACAGACCTGACGGGAAAGCATATTCTCATCAGCGCGGGCAGCACCCAAGAATACCTAGATCCAGTACGCTTCATCGGTAATCCTTCCACAGGCAAAATGGGCGTAGCCCTGGCCCAGGCGGCGCTGCACCGAGGAGCCCAGATCACCCTGGTGCATGGCCCTGCAGACACCACAGCGCTGGCGGGCCTAGAGCAAGTGACGCGGGTTCCCGTTACGACGGCGGCGCAAATGGAGGCGGCTCTGCTGGACCGCTGCCCCCAGGCCGACTGGATTGTAATGGCGGCGGCGGTGGCAGACGTCAAGCCTGCTCAGCGCCACGGTCAAAAGCTGCCCAAGTCAGACCTTCCCAGCCAGCTACCTCTAGCCCCGGTCCCCGATATTCTGAGCCAGCTCACCCAGAGGCGCCTGCCCCACCAGCAAATCGTTGGTTTCGCGGCCCAGAGCGGAGACATCTACCCACCCGCTAAAGAAAAGCTTGAGCGCAAAGGCCTGGACATGATTGTGGCCAACCCCATCGACCAACCCGACGCCGGATTCGGGAGCGATCGCAACCAGGCCCTCATCCTGAGGAAAGACGGCACCTTAGTCCAGGTTCTCCCCTGCCATAAGCTGGAGCTGGCTCACCGCCTGCTGGATTGCATGTCCAGTTGACCACAGGGACGGCTCAACTGCGAGCCGTCCTAGGGGACAGTTAACCTCATCTTAACGAATTGTAAAGGCAGGTCCGTTATTCTTGAAGCATCCGTACTCTTTTTGAGAGGCAGCGTATGCCGGTCTTATTAGTCACCTTCCCCATGTTCGATCTCCTCGTCAAGGGGGGGCTCGTCATGATTCCTCTGGTGGTGCTTTCCGTTATGACCATTGCCACATCCTTCGAGCGGCTGTGGTTCTGGTATCGGCTGCTAAGCAAGGAAGACCGCATTGTACGGGATGTCATTGATACCGCGCCCCACAGCTTGGTGGAAGCCCGCACCATTGCTGAGCGGGCCAGCAATCTAGCGATTGGTCGCTTCCTGCTGGCCCCCCTTCGCCTGCGCCAGCCTTCTCCAGAGACGTTTCGCCTAGCGCTGGAATCTGCGGCAGATAAAGAATTTGTCCGCATGCGCCGCGGCGATAAATTTCTAGAAACCGTGGTTGCCCTCTCGCCGCTGCTAGGGCTGCTGGGAACAGTGACAGGACTGATTAGAACCTTCAACAACCTCGACATCGGCGGGCAGGGCTCTGGTGAGAGCGGTGAACTGGCGGCGGCGGGTATTGGTGAAGCCCTAATTACGACGGCGGCGGGCATGTTCGTCGCTATCCTAGCGCTGATCTTTTTTCGGATTTTCGTCACCCTGCAGTCGCGGCAGGTCGATTACTTCTCTGAAGTGGGCACTGAACTAGAGCTGATTTACCGGCAGCAGTGGTACGAACCTGACGCCCCTAAGGAAGACGTACGGATTCCAACTGAGTCCGCAACTTCGGTGTAGACCCAGACCGTACTCATGCGCCAAATCTATTAAACGTAAGACCCTATGCGGTTCAACAAGCACAAAGAAACGCCCATTCCAGCGGTCAACCTCATTCCAATGCTCAACGTCATGCTGGGTATCTTGGCCTTCTTTGTCCTGATTACGATGACCCTGACCTCCCCCACCGGACTGGAGCTGCAGCTTCCCGCCCGCTCCGACTCCACGCCGCCCCCCGATGCAGAGGACGATGACGCACCGCCTCTGGTGATTACCCTGGGAGATTCGAATCAGATTTTGCTCGAGGAGGAGCCCATCTCCGTGAGCGAGGCCGAGACCCAGATCCGGCAACATTTGGCGGGCAGTGAGGAACGGATAGTCTACGTTAAAGCGGCGCCTCAAGCCTCTTATCAAGAGGTGGTTGAGTTTGTTTTCCAGATGAAGGAGGTCGGGGGCGATCGCGTTTCCCTGGCCCTTGAAGAGGAGTGAGGATAGCTCACAGCAGGGGATATGGTGCTACAGACTGGAGGTGAGCGATGAGTTTTAAGCGGGACAGGCCTTCTGATGTGCCTGAGGTAAACCTTGTGCCAATGATGGACGTGCTAATGTCCGTCTTGACTTTCTTCATCATTATTTCCATGAACCTGACCAGCGAGCAGCTCCAGTCTGTGGAGCTGCCTCCCCTGCAGGAGGGCGGCGAGGAAGATACGGGTGAGCCATTCCTGGTTGGCCTCGACGCCACGGGCGAAGTGCTGCTGGAGGACGAGGTGGTGGACGACGCACAGCTTGGCGATCGCATCACCGCCTACCTGGCAGAAAATCCAGAAGGCTACATTCGCATCAAAGCAGACCGGGAGCTGGACTACGACGAGGTTTCTGACCTATTGCTAACCATCCGAGATTTGGGGGGTGGCCGCGTATCGCTGGCTGTGGAGTAGGTCTCGCTGGCAAGGCCCCTCAAATAAACTGCCGGTCTACCCAGGACACGCTAAAAACCTCTCGATACAGTGGATTGGCCATCCAAAGAGACCCCTCACGGCAGATGACCAGTCCCGAAAGCTGAAGTTCACTTTGGTCGACGCTATTGTCCACGGCAACGGTGCCTCGGTCTAAAATCTCTCGGTACACCTTTAGCGGGCCGCTGCGCTGCTTGAATTTGAGCAGGCGATCGCTAATGGTCCGAAAGTGAGCGGGCTCGTCGTAGCGCTCCCAGTGGGCAATGAGCTCATTCCTGACAAGGTGGTCAACCCAGTGGGCTGCCCGCAGATCGTCACGGCCATAGGAGCGCAGCCAAGGGCTGAAGTATTGGTGATGTGGGTTAAAGAGCGAATCTTGGTCGGCACTGCCAACGCTCTTCTCAATCTGCTGTGCCAATTGACTGGCGCTAGCCACAAGGAGCTGGCATAGCTTTTGTGTGAGAAAGGGCTGACCGTTGGTCCAAAACAAAATAGCCTGCAGGGCGGCGTCAGCGTCGGGGACGATTGCCCTTAGTCCTACGAGCAAAGGCTGCACCTCGCTCCAGCTAAAGCCTTTGAGCTCGATTGCCTTTCCCAGGGCAAAAGGCGTGCGAGCTGGATCACGCATCAGCGCGCTGGGTGTTGCCACCCCCAACATCGCAAAGGTCAACCGTTGGTAGGCGGGCTGCTCCGCCCTGCGCTCATAGCAGGAGCGAACAAAGGCGAAGAACTCATCCGTGGAGAAGGATAGCCCTAGCACGCTGTCAATCTCATCCAGGAAGATGGTCACCGGCTGCTGGACGTGTACGAGCAGCACCGTTGTGAAAAACTCCTCCAGCCGCTGTATGGGAGAAAGGTGGTGGCGATCGCGCCACCATGGTCCGAGCTGCACTGGCAAGTGGAAGCTGTTGATTAGGCACCGCAGCAGGCTCGCATACCACTGTTCTGCCGTCAAACCGTAGCTGCCCACAGCCGTCAAATCCACCACACCACAGACGATGCCTGCCTGATGCAGCCGCTGGGTCGTTCTGACCCGCAGCGACGACTTACCCATCTGACGGGTGGTCAACACATAGCAAAACTCACCTGCCGTCAGGGCATTGTACAGTTCACGATCCACAGTGCGATGGACGTAGCTAGGCGCATCGGCAGGGAGACTACCACCAACCTGATAGAGGTCGGGCCACTGAGGCAAATCTTCACCCATCTGCAGCGCTAGGGACTCTCTCAACAGACGCGGAATTGTTCTTACCGTCTACCCTGTTGGCAAAGCGATTGCGGAAGAACTCGCGATAGAGCCCGCAGCTCGGTAGAGCGCCCTGGGGCGTGATGGTGACAAACCCCATGCTGTGAAGCTGAGAAGCGGTGCGGTAGCCTAGTTTTGTGGGGCCAAGGGACTGGACAACTTCTGCATAGGCGCTGAGCAGCTCGGGGCGGCGCTGGAGGCGCTGCCACTGCTGATTTAAGTGCTCGGCGTAAATGCTGCCGTCTTCTGTACCCGACTTGAGGATGCCGTTGAGGCTGATGTCGCCATGGGCCAGGTGATAGAGCGCTAGCCGCAGCCGGTAAGGGTTCCCACCGAGATAGGACAGTAGGGAGACCAGGCGTTCGCTGTTGTCGCTCTGCAGCCACTCCAGGCCGTGGCGCTTGACGAGGTACTGAATTTGGGACAGTTCAAAACTCGGAAGCTCGACCGACAGGCCAACGTTGAACGGTGATTGATGAATGTTTAACGGCAAGGTGGCGTCGGTTGAGTGAACCACAATTAGGCGCAAGCGCTGCCAGATTTGACTGCTGGGAATGCCATAGCGCGATCGCTCATACCA
>JBHJHJ010000062.1:0-2853 GCA_050330955.1 Elainellaceae cyanobacterium
CACCCGCCATGACTGCCCTAGGCTACCTCTCCACCGTCGACAAGCTGATTATTGCAGCCTACTTCGTCACAGTCCTTATCGTCGGCGTCTACTTCTCACGGCTTGCCGCTAAAGGCCTCAACAACTACTTCCTGGGCGATCGCGCCATTCCCTGGTGGGCGCTGGGGCTGTCGGGCACCGCCTCCAACTTCGACATGACCGGCACCATGGTGATTGTGTCGTTTTTCTTTGCCATTGGGCTGCAGGGCTTTTGGGTGGCGATGCGGGGGGGCATGGCCCTGCCCTACGCTATTTTGATGGTCTACATGGGCAAGTGGCTGCGGCGATCGCAGGTGATGACCACGGCGGAGTGGATGGAGCTGCGCTTTGGCAGCGGCCACGGGGGCAAGCTAGCGCGGCTGCTGAGCGCGGCGTCGAACATCATTGTCACCCTGTCGCTGCTAGTGTATTTCATTGAGGGGGCGGCCAAGTTTTTGGCGATCTATATTCCCTTTAGCCCGACCATTTGCGCCATTTTGATGATTGTAGTCGCGGTGGGGTACACAGCGCTGTCGGGGTTTTACGGGGTGATTTACACCGACCTGGTGCAAGAGGTGCTGATTCTAGCGGTGTCCCTATACATCGGCTTTCGCGCCTTCACCCTGCCCACCCACGCCGAAGCCCTGGCCTCCGCCACTTACCCCGGCTGGGGCAGCTTTTTACCCCAGTGGGAGGCGGCGCCCATGACCTGGCTAGCGGACCCGCTGATTTACCAAGCCTTTGGGGTATGCATTATTTTCTGGATTGCCCGGGGCCTGTTTGAGGGCACCGGGGGCTTTAGCGGCGGCTATACGCCCCAGCGGTTTTACGCCACCGCCAGCGATCGCGACGCGGGGTTAATGACGGCTTCGTGGATCTTGCTGCTGCTGTTTCGCTGGATGCTGGTGATTGGCTCGGTGGTGCTAGGGCTGGAGCTGGCCCGCACGAGCCCGGAGGTGGCCCAACTGCTGACGGATGACCCAGAGCAAACCCTGCCCATCGTGGTGAGCGAGGCCATCCCGTCGGGGCTGCGGGGGATGCTGGTGGCGGGGATGGTGGCGGCGGCCATGTCCACCTTCGACTCGACAATTAACGCCGGGGTGGCCTACTGGGTGAAGGATGTGTACCAAACTTACCTCAACCCCGCCGCCAGCGAGCGCAAGCTGCTGAACCAGAGCTACCTGAGCACGGTGGTATTTGCAGCGGTGGCGGTGGCGCTGAGTCTGTCGATTCAAAACATCAACGAAATCTGGAGCTGGATTACCGGGCCGCTGTCGGCGGGGCTGGCTGCGCCCATCGTGATGCGGTGGTACTGGTGGCGGTTCAACGGCTACGGGTTTGCGATCGCCACCGCGACGGGGCTGGTGAGTTCAATAGGGCTGAAGCTATTCCTGCCCGACCTGGCCTTTTATCTCACTTTTTTGGTTACCTTAGGAATTTCTCTGCTGGGGGGCGTTGTGGGCGCTTACCTAACCCCCCCCACCGATATGGAGACCCTAAAGACCTTTTGGCTGAGGGTGAGGCCGTTTGGGGCCTGGGGGCCGGTGAGGCAGAAGCTGGAGGCGACGCTGGTGGAAAAGCAGCGGCGGGCAAACCTAACGGATATTTCGAATGTCTTAGTCGGCGTATCTTGGCAGCTCTCTAGCGTGGTGACGATGATTTCGCTGCTGCTGCATATGTGGACGGCACTACTGGCGGCGGCGATCGCCTTTGCGGGGTTGAGCGGGGTGCTGTATTTCAGGTGGTACCGGAATTTGGAGGCGTGAGGCACCCAAACCGCCAGATTTCTTTCTATTGAAGGACGTAGGCGACCAAATTTCTCAGATACGGTGAAAAGCATTACGAAGCTTAAGAGAAATAACAGTCCAACATGGCTACTGAATCCAGCAATCCACAGACCCTCAACGCCGCCGACGCGCCTACCGGCGACATGGGGCAAAAATACCTGGCCACAGGAGAGAGCGTCGCCCTGCGGCTGTGGCAAGAGGAGCCCACCGACCCTAAGCCAGAGCAGGCCCGACCCTACGAGACCGTGGGCTACGTGATTGAGGGTCGCGGGGAGCTGCTGATGGGCGGCAACACCATCCCGCTGACGCCGGGAGATTCCTGGGTTGTGCCCAAGGGCATTGCCCACACGTACCGCATTCTGGAGTCCTTTAGAGCCGTTGAGGCCACCAGCCCGCCGGCCCGAGTAGGCGATCGCGACGAGCCCTAGGTTCGCCCCTAGCCCGCGCCTAGGCCACAATCACCTAGGCCACAACCGCCTCGTGCAGGATTAGCCTGGTGCCTGCGGGGTCATAGCCGTAGGCCTCGCGCCCGTGGGACGTGACGCTGATGTCTTCGATGGGGGGATGACCCGTGGACTCTATATGGGCGATCGCCTCGTCCAAATCTTTGACCTCTAGGCACAGGCTGATGGCTGCGCCGTCGGAGCTGATAAATTCGTCTTCGTGGTCGTCTTTTGGCTTAAACAGGCCCAGCCGCAGCCCAGGAAGCTGAAATTCAGCGTATCGCCCCGGAGAGAAGGGCTGGGGGGGCTGCTCTAGCAAGGCCTGGTAGAAGGTGACCAGAGTTTCTAGGTCTGGAGTGGCGATCGCGACAAAGGCGTCATAGTGGGTCAGCGCCATAATAGGTCAGTTCCGTGGCGGATTGCGCTTGAGGTGGCTTCTTTTAGCCTATCGTCATGACTGAACAATTTTGCAGAGGTTACCCTGGAGTCAGCTCATCACGCTATCAGATCGACTGCGTAGTATTTGTTTAGTTGCTAGTAAAGGATATTTTTATGGTTGCTGCACCCTCTAAATCCCAAGAGTCCGCCCAGTCCATTGAGTCCTA
>JBHJHJ010000063.1:0-2603 GCA_050330955.1 Elainellaceae cyanobacterium
ACAATATATCTCCAAATAATGCTGCGGATCTAAGGCACTGCTGCGCCGGCCGTAACGTCATTCACCGATGCGTCAACAAAGCCCATTGGCGATGTGTCGATTGGCACCTAAACTTTTTCATGCCGTACCGCCGCAAGGCGCGATCGCCTGGTCGTCTACCTCGCGCTGGTCTACCTCGCACTGGTCTATCTCGCATTGGGGAAGTCTATCTCCGTAGCGCTGTATGGCGCTGTCTCTAGCGCTTTGAACTGCTGCGCGCCGCCTGGAGAGCCGGAAGACGCCTTGCGTCTTATGGGGATAAACCACAAATGTTATGCTGGATAAAATCAATATCCCCGTGTTCATTTTTCACTGCTGTACTGCTCCAAGTGCGGTTTTCGAGCGTGCTCCTTAAGCTAGATGCAGTTCACCTGACCCCTCAACCATGATGCTTCAACACCCCGTAATCTCATCTTGTCCGAGATTGGAGGACTGCTAACAACCTACCGTTGTACGCATCTAAGGACTTTATGGACACGCCTTTTGAAATTACGCTGCAGATGGTGCTGGTCACCCTATCGGGGATCACGGCGCAGGTTTTAGGAGATTACCTGAAGCTGCCCAGCATTGTCTTCCTGCTCCTGTTTGGCATTCTGCTGGGGTCTGACGGGCTCGCCATCATTCACCCTGGCATGCTGGGCGTTGGTCTAGAGGTCATCGTTGCCCTTTCCGTCGCTCTGATCCTGTTCGAGGGTGGCCTCAACTTAGAGCTGCGGGATTTAGGGCGCGTTTCGGGTAGCCTACAAAACCTGGTTACCTTCGGCACCCTGATTACGCTAATTGGGGGGGGCATGGCGGCCCACTGGTTTAGCGAATTTCCCTGGACGCTGGCGTTTCTCTATGCGTCCCTAGTGGTGGTCACCGGCCCCACCGTGATTACGCCTCTGCTCAAACAGGTGCAGGTTGAGCGGCGGGTTGCGGCCCTGCTAGAGGGGGAAGGCGTCTTGGTGGACCCGGTGGGGGCCATCCTAGCCGTCGTGGTGCTAGACGTGATTCTCAACGGCGACACCGATCCCGTTATGGTGATCAGCGGTCTGCTGCTGCGGCTGAGCATCGGCGGCGCTATCGGAGCGATTGGTGGCTGGCTGATGGGGCTGTTCTTGAAGCGGGCCGACTTCCTGTCTGAGGACTCCAAAAACCTGGTTGTGCTGGCCGGCGTGTGGGGCCTGTTTGGTCTAGCGCAGACGATTCGCAGCGAGTCAGGGCTGATGACTACGGTCATTGCAGGCATCGTGCTGCGGGCTTCTTCCCTGCCGGAAGAGCGGCTGCTGCGCCGGTTTAAGGGGCAGCTGACGGTGCTGGCGGTGTCGGTATTATTTATCTTGCTGTCGGCGGACCTCTCGATTGCCAGCCTGTTTGCCCTGGGTGGGGGGGCGCTTTCGACGGTGGTGACGCTGATGCTAGTGGTACGACCGATCAACATTTGGGCCTGCACCTGGAATAGCGATCTCAACTGGCGGCAAAAGCTATTTTTGGCCTGGGTAGCCCCCAAGGGCATTGTCTCGGCGTCGGTGGCGTCTCTATTTGCCATCTTGCTCACCGAGCGGGGCATCAGCGGCGGAGACGCCATCAAGGCCCTGGTCTTCCTGACGATCATCACCACCGTTGCGGTTCAGGGCTTGACGGCGGGCTGGGTGGCCCAGTGGTTGGGCATTACCTCGACTCAGGCCACCGGGGCCGTAATTGTGGGCTGCAATCCGTTCAGTAAGCTCATCGCGCGCCTGTTTAACGACCGCGGCGAGTCTGTCGTCTTGATTGACACCGATGAGGAGGCCTGCGTCGAGGCGGAGAAGGAAGGGCTGAGCGTCATTGCCAGCAGCGCGCTTGAGGTAGATGTTCTGGAGGAGGCTGGCTTGGCGACTGCGGGCACCTTCCTGGCGATGACCAACAACAGCGAGGTGAATTCCGTACTGGCGCAGCGGGCGATTGAGGAATTTAAGCCACCCCGGGTGCTATCGGTGACCACCGGTGAGCTCAAGACCAACCTCGAGCTGGTGGAAGATAGCGGCGGCAATAAAGCGCCCAAGCCCCCCGCAGCCAAGGTGCAGCAGGCGTTTGTGCAAAAGCTGCCCCTCTAGGCCTGGAATGGCCATATCAAGGAGGGTGCGATCAAGCTTGGAGAGACCACCCTCAAGGAGCCGGGCTTCCTGTTCCAGCAGGCCCACCTCAAAGCCCTGCCGCGGGCCGGAGAGCTGGTGCCCATTATGGTAGAGCGCGAAAAGCGGCTCCAGGTGGTGCAGGCCCAGGAAGAGTGGCAGGCGGGCGATCGCATTTTTTATCTGCTTCACGATCCGCGGCCTAAGCTGCTTCGGCGGCTTTCGGGCAGCTCAACGCCGTCTCGACTGGCGATTGAAAAGCTGCCTGCGGTAGAAGAAATTCCCCATCCTAAGCCGCCTGGTTTAGATGAGCAGCCGGGCTCCCTACCGCTGCCGCCCCAGGCGCAGCAGACGACATAGTATAGCTATCCTGGATGATTTCATGAGCGGAGGGGGGGGCGTAGCCCGCCCCACCCCAAACATGAACATAACGGGGCGGATTGGTTTAGCAAAAAAAAAGGGTAATAA